>NZ_DATNPA010000615.1:0-23951 GCF_036703385.1 Allocoleopsis sp.
ATCCTGGAATGCCCCCTAAATCCCCCAATTATGGGGGACTTTGAGATTCCGGTTCCCCTCACCCAAGAGAGTTCTCCCCTAAAAGAGGAGAGGAGTAAGGACGAAGCCTTTTATTCATGGGGGGTTAGGGGGGCAAAAATCGAATGAGAGCAAGAGACGTTCATGAGCGTACCCGCTCACACTCCAGGATGAAAGGAGACTTTCAAAACAGGTCTACTGTTCACTGTTCACTGTTCACTGGTCACTGGTCACTGGTCACTGCTCACCGACAAAGATTTTTCCTTCCGCCGAATCGTTCTAGAAGGCTTCAGTTCAGGGTACGATGAAGTCGCAACCCCTACTGACAAAGCTAGGACATCGGCAGTTGTGACGCGCTATCCGGTAACGCGGACTCTGTGGTACACCCTCCTCAACAACTGGCTGATGTATCAAGAGTGTGATCGGGAACAGGACAGTGCCAACTCAAAACCATGCCTAAATCATCGAAAACGACTGTCACGGAAATTAACCTGGATGACCCGCGATACTACTTTAATCGCGAACTAAGCTGGTTAGAGTTCAATAACCGGGTGTTGCATGAAGCCACTGACCCTCGGACACCGCTTTTGGAACGTCTAAAGTTCATGAGCATTTTTAGCTCGAACCTAGACGAGTTTTTCATGGTTCGTGTTGCTGGTTTAAAACAACAGGTGGAGGCGAAAGTCAGTAAATTACCACCCGATGGTCGAAGACCGAGTGAACAACTGGAGGCAATTAGCGAGCGATTGCGTCCAATGGTAAACGAGCAGCATCAGCATTTTGAGAAAGTTCTGCGATCGCAACTGGCACGAGAAGGCGTCCATTGTTTAGATTACATGGACTTGAACCAGGAACAACGAACTTATCTGCAAAACTACTTTGAAGAGCAGATTTTTCCGGTTCTTACCCCCCTCGCTGTTGACCCCAGCCATCCATTTCCTTATATTTCCAACCTCAGCCTAAATCTGGCAGTGGTGGTGAAAGACCCCGACACAAAAGATGAATTGTTTGCGCGGGTAAAGGTGCCTAAAGTCTTGCCTCGGTTTGTGCCTTTTCCTGAACACTTGCGCCACCGAAAAAAAGATCAACCCCCAGTCTGGACGGGTGTTCCTCTGGAACAGGTGATTGCCCATAACTTGGAATCTCTGTTTCCGGGGATGAATATTCTGGAGTATCATCCATTTCGGATTACCCGCAATGCAGACCTAGCGGTCGAAGAAGATGAAGCGGATGACCTGCTGTTGGCCATTGAGCAGGAATTGCGGAAACGCCGGGTTAGTGGCTCAGTGGTGCGGATGGAAATCCATGTCACAATGCCTGATACCGTGCGGGAGATGCTGATGCGAGAGTTGAGGCTCCAGAACATCGACATCTATGAGGTAGACAGCCTGCTGGGACTGGGAGATTTGATAAGTTTGATGGAATTGCCACTCCCGGAACTGAAAGACCCGCCTTGGACACCCGTGGTACCCTCCCGGTTGCGATCGCTCTCAGCGGAAGAGGAGGAGGAAGATATATTCAGCCTGATCTGTCGCTCAGATTTGCTGGTACACCACCCCTATCAATCCTTTTCCGGAACGGTGCTGCGCTTTATTACCCAGGCGGCTTACGACCCTGCGGTTCTCGCCATCAAGATGACACTCTACCGGACATCTGGGGATTCGCCCATTCTCAATGCCTTGATTTCTGCGGCAGAAAATGGTAAACAAGTGGCGGTTCTGGTGGAGCTGAAAGCCCGTTTTGATGAAGAGAACAATATTCTCTGGGCACGCAAGTTAGAACGAGCAGGGGTGCATGTGGTTTATGGCTTGGTGGGGTTGAAGACTCACACCAAAGTCACACTGGTTGTGCGTCGGCACGACAACAAAATAAAACGCTATGTTCACATCGGAACCGGCAACTATAATCCTAAAACCGCCAGATTTTATACGGATTTGGGAATATTGAGCTGTCGAGACGATTTAGGTGCCGATTTAACGGATTTGTTTAACTTCTTAACGGGTTACTCGCGGCAACGGTCTTACCGTAAGTTATTAGTAGCGCCAGTGAATTTGCGCGATCGCATCCTGGCTCTAATTAACCGCGAAATGGAAAACTGCCGACAGGGTGGAACGGGTCGTATCGTTGCCAAAATGAATGCTCTGGTTGACCCACAAATTATTGCCACTCTCTACGAGGCTTCCCGTGCGGGTGTTCAAATTGACTTAATTGTCCGAGGAATTTGCTGCCTGCGTCCCGGACTCCCAGGCGTCAGTGAAAATATCCGCGTGATTAGTGTGGTCGGTCGCTTTTTAGAACACTCACGGATTTATTACTTTCATAATCAAGGTAAGGAGGAGGTGTATATCGGCAGTGCAGACTGGATGCGTCGTAACCTAGATCGACGAGTAGAGGCCGTTGTGCCCATTGAAGACCCAGAGATTATCAAAGATCTCCAAGAAATCTTGGCAATTATGATGGCAGATAACCGTCAAGCTTGGGAACTCCAACCCGACGGAACCTATATCCAACGGCATCCAGCTGACGGTACCAACGAGCAATGTGCCCAGAAAATTTTAATGGAAATGGCAAATTAACTCATCTTCTCTTTTCCCCTTGCCATCTGCTCCTTAGAATCAGACACTAAACGTAACATTTACTTGCAGTCGAGAGGTTATTCGTGAAAAGAGTCTTAGGAATTATTCTCGGAGGTGGTGCAGGAACACGCCTTTATCCACTGACCAAACTTCGGGCTAAACCTGCTGTACCCTTAGCAGGGAAGTACCGCCTAATTGATATTCCAGTCAGTAACTGTATTAACTCAGATATTCTCAAAATCTACGTTCTGACCCAATTCAACTCTGCATCCCTGAATCGCCACCTTGCCCGTACCTACAACTTTTCCGGCTTGAGTGAAGGGTTTGTTGAAGTACTCGCGGCCCAGCAGACAGCCGAAAACCCCAGTTGGTTTCAGGGTACCGCTGATGCCGTGCGCCAATATATTTGGCTAATGGAGGAGTGGGAAGTCGATGAGTTCCTAATTTTATCCGGTGATCATCTCTACCGGATGGACTATCGCTTATTTGTCGAACGTCATCGCGACACGAACGCTGATATCACCCTCTCCGTTGTCCCTATGGACGAGAAACGGGCATCAGATTTTGGTCTGATGAAAATTGATAATACGGGTCGAGTCGTTGACTTTAGCGAAAAGCCCAAAGGGGATGCCCTGAAGAAAATGCAGGTCGATACGACCGCACTGGGCTTAGACAGCGAACCGGCACAAAAAATGCCCTACATCGCTTCAATGGGGATTTATGTCTTCAAAAAAGATGTTTTAATCGACTTGCTGAATCGCTCTCCAGATCAAACCGATTTTGGCAAAGAAATTATCCCCGCCTCAGCCAAGGACTATAACGTTCAAGCTTATCTCTATAACGGTTATTGGGAAGATATTGGAACGATTGAGTCGTTCTACGATGCTAACCTAGCACTGACTCAGCAACCGCGCCCACCCTTTAGCTTCTACGAAGAAAGAGCTCCTATCTACACACGCGCCCGTTACTTGCCTCCGACCAAGCTTTTAGATTGCCAAGTGACGGAATCCATGATTGGGGAAGGCTGTATTCTCAAACAATGTCGGATTAATCACTCGGTGTTGGGAATTCGTTCACGCATAGAAGCGGGTTGCATCATTGAAGATACCCTAATCATGGGGGCTGACTTCTACGAACCCTTCGCAGAACGGCAATCGGACTGCGACACCACCCAAGTTCCCCTAGGGATTGGTTCCAACTCAACAATTCGCCGTGCGATTATTGATAAAAACGCTCGTATTGGCTGCGATGTACAAATTATCAATAAAGACAGAGTAGAGGAAGCTGAGCGTGAGCAGCAAGGCTTTTTTATTCGTAACGGCATTGTAGTGGTGATCAAAAATGCCGTCATTCCCGATGGAACGATAATCTAGTTCTGAGGCCACACAAAGCTGGCAAGCTAGCAAGTTAGGCACCATGAGCTTCTGCTCACAACGCAGGAAAGTTTTCCTTACTCCTGTCCGTGTGCCTTATACCTTCTGCCCTCTGCCTTATTTTGAGAATAGAATTTCTCAAAATCTATCCGGAGGGTGGTGATTTGCTTGGGAATAAAGAAGTGGTAGATGCACCCTGATTAAAATCCCCAGCTCCTAACAGGGCTGGGGGTTTCCTGATTTTTGTATCCTTATTCTTGTATCCGAACTCAAGCATTTGCTGGGGAGCCAACGCCCAAAAATTCCTGCACCCGCTCTAAATAAACGTCCGGCTTTTCCAGCATCGGGAAATGAGCCGTACCCGGAATTTCAAAATACTCCACTTTTTCATTCAGTTGAGCCGCCCGACGCCCTAGCTCGGCTGGGATAATCTTGTCATGTTTCCCACACACTAAGAGAGTTGGTACGCTGATTTGAGCAAACTCCTGAGGCATCACCTCAGATGCATACTTACTCACCGATGTCAACATCGTTCCTAAAGCCGCGTTGTAATCCGCATCCAAGAAATCCTCTAAAAACGCACGGCTCACAGCCGCAGGCAGCGGACGGTGCAAAAATCGCGCCATAAACATCGCACCAGCAAAGGGAATGCGTAAGAACCAACGAGGACGGAACTGAACAACGTACTTGCCAAATTTATGGAAAGCGGTAAACGATTTCTCCTCGTACTCAAAAATCCCGCTACAAGTCAAAATTGCCCGCTCCACTCGCTCTGGATAGCGGTTGAGAAACATGACAGTAGAAGATGCCCCCATTGAGTGAGCCATGATAACAACGCGGCGGAGTTCCAGAGTATCTAATAACACGGCTAAATCTTCAGCGTAGTCCTCCATTTCATAGAGCAACTCGATTGGCTGTTGGGGTAACTTTGACCGACCAAACCCCCGCAGATCGTAAAGCAGGCAGTCAAAGGTATGTGATAGGGCATTAGCAGTACTTTCCCAGTAACGAGCCGAACCGCCCCAGCCATGAACAAAGACCATTACTGGCTTGGTTTGAGAGGTGCTTGGTTGGCGTATCCACTCGTAGTAATGCTCGACGCCACGAACGTTAATCACAGGCATATTAAACGATTTGAGTCAAGATGAGTTGCAATAGTTAGTAGGAGCCTATAGCCATACGCCCCTACTCAAATCTGCTATTAGAATTTTCCTACTCTCTTGCTCGAATTTCCTAACCCTAGCTTTTTTTAAGCGGATTCTGGCTTCGGAAGGGAAGATGGATGGACTAGCAGTTCGGCTGTGGAGCGTTTTTCCACCATTTCCCTGGTAATCGTGCAGCGAGTGACATCCTTACGCGAGGGCAGCTCGTACATCACGTCTAGCATCAATTCTTCCACAATGCCGCGCAGGGCTCTAGCGCCCGTTTTACGGCGGTAGGCTTCTTGTGCGATCGCACGAATAGCATCTTGTTTAAAGTCCAATTGCACGCTGTCCATCTTCAGCAGTTTTTGATACTGCTTCACCAGCGCATTGCGGGGTTCCGTTAAAATTTCCATCAACGCTTCTTCATCGAGTGGGTCAACGACAGCCACCACGGGCACGCGACCAATGAACTCTGGAATCATCCCAAACTTCACCAAGTCATCCGGCTCTAAGTGCCGCAGAATATCAGCTGAGCGCTTTTCCTTCGACTGACCCTCTCCAGGTTGAATAAACCCGATGGAGCGCTTACCAATCCGCTGCTCAACGACCTTCTCCAGGCCGACAAAGGCTCCCCCACAAATAAACAGGATGTTGCTCGTGTCAATCTGAATACAATCTTGATAGGGATGCTTACGACCCCCCTGCGGCGGGACATTCGCAACCGTCCCTTCTAACATTTTGAGCAAAGCCTGCTGGACGCCTTCCCCAGAAACATCCCTGGTAATGGAAGGGTTTTCACTTTTGCGAGCAATCTTGTCTATTTCATCGATATAGATAATCCCTCGCTGAGCTTCCTCGACATCGAGGTCTGCCACTTGCAGCAGCCGCAGTAAGATATTTTCGACATCTTCCCCGACATAGCCCGCTTCCGTTAGCGTTGTGGCATCGGCGACCGCAAAAGGCACATCTAAGACACTCGCTAACGTCTGAGCCAGAAGCGTTTTCCCACAACCGGTCGGCCCCATTAGGAGAATGTTGGACTTTTGCAGCTCTACCACATCCTCCAGCCCAGCCTTCGCACTGCCCTTGGCCTGAATAAAGCTCAGGCGCTTGTAGTGGTTATAGACGGCAACTGAGAGAACTTTTTTGGCCTCGTCTTGACCAATGACATGCTCATCGAGATACTTCTTCAGTTCCCTCGGTTTGGGAATCTGATTTAACGAGAGACTCGAAGCACGAGCGCGACGCTTCTGAGGGGGTTCTCTAGGCGGCACCGGTTGGGGAGCTGGCCCACTAGAGTCGAGCAACTCCTCATCTAGAATTTCGTTACACAGGTCAACGCATTCATCACAGATGTAGACGCCTGGTCCTGCAATTAGCTTACGCACCTGCTCCTGAGACTTGCCGCAAAACGAACATTTTAGATGGGAGTCGTATTTAGACATATGAAGCCTCTTACTTGATAGGAGTGACAGCTGCTTCCGATTTGGGAAGGTTCTGCCTGGTGATGACCTGATCGATCAGACCATAGTCTTTCGCTTCAGCTGCTGACATAAAGAAGTCCCGCTCGGTATCTGCTTCGATTTTGTCGAGTGGCTGACCCGTATGGCGAGCCAGTAACTGATTCAGCGTCCGCTTATGGTAAAGAATTTCTCTGGCTTGGATTTCAATATCAATAGCTTGTCCCTGTGCACCACCAAGGGGCTGGTGAATCATGATTCTGGAACTGGGCAATGCCATGCGTTTACCATGAGCCCCGGCTGTCAGGAGAAATGCCCCCATACTGGCGGCTAAGCCGAAGCATATAGTAACAATGTCTGGGCGAATCTGCTGCATCGTGTCATAAATTGCCATCCCCGCTGTCACTGAACCACCGGGAGAGTTGATGTACAGTTGGATATCCTTTTCGGGGTCTTCCGCATCTAAAAACAGCAGCTGGGCAACGATGGAGTCCGCTACTGTATCGTCTACTTGCGTCCCTAGAAACACGATGCGCTCTCTCAAGAGCCGTGAGTAGATGTCAAAAGCCCGTTCTCCCAAACCAGACTGCTCTACCACCATCGGGACGATGTTGCTAGGGCCAAGGGAGTTAATGTCAAAGGAACTTAAGCTTGTGAACTGATAGCCGTTGGACTGGGATTGCAGCATAGAACAAACGTTAATGCATTTTAGTTAGCAATTTTGCTATCTCACCCCAGCATAAAAGGGGGAATATAACAACTATTCTTCTAGTGATCATTATGCCTCAATTGCCAGAGGACTGGCGTTCCAGAGGCAAGAGATTTGGGTTCAGCAAGATTTCGATTTTGGATTTTAGCTGTTGGAATGGGGATTGGGAAAGCTAGTCTCTCATCCCCATTCCATCCCTTACTCAGCGGGTTCTGCTTGTACATCAATCGTCTGAGAAGCGGCATCAACGTCCTCTTCTTGAGCGATCGCTTCTGTCTGAGACTCTTCTTGTGGAGTTTCTTCTCCTTCTGTTTGTTCGGGTGTCAAGGAGCCTTTGGGCACCAGTTCAATTGTGGCGTGTTCTTCGAGCCACTTCACAGCCTTTTCTTTAATTAAATCGGACTCAACGACTTCCCGCAGCCGCTTAGGATCGACATCTTGTCCTGAGAGCTGTTCTAATACTTCTTTCGCTTTCGCTTCAATCTCCTCTGGTTGAGCGGTGAGAGATTCGCGCTTAGCAATTTCTTGAAGAGCCAGGGATTGCTTGAGACGGGTGATCGCATCAGGACGCGATCGCTCTTTGAGCTGCGGGATTGTTTCGGCATTAAACAGCTTACGTACATCCATCCCGTAGCTTTCCATTTGCATGGCTGTTTGCGTTAAAAGCGTCTGAACTTCCTGATCAATCATCGTTTCAGGGAGATCAATCTCAACTTTTTCGAGGAGTGCTTCTAGCAACGCTTGCTCCTTACTTGTCGCCGTTTCTCGCTCCGCTTTTTCCCGAAACTGCGTTTCTAGGGATTCCCGTAACTCTGCCAGAGTTTCCTTTTCACTCACTTCTTGAGCAAAGTCGTCATCTAACTCAGGCAACTCTTTTTCCTTGAGTTCTTTCAGTGTAATGGTAAAAACAGCGGACTGGCCTGCCAAATCTTCTCGCGGGTAATCTTCTGGAAAGGTTACTGGGACTTCTTTGGTTTCTCCAGGATTCATTCCCACAATCCCGTGAATGATGCCCTCCAGGAACCGTCCTTCTCCTAGCTCAATTTGGAAATCTGTGGCTTGAGCTCCTGAGATTTCGGTAGATTCTTCCCCTTCCCCTGGAAATCGACCACTGTAATCAACGACCGCGACATCCCCCAGTTGAGCGGGGCGTGATTCCACTGGAATGAGAGTGGCTTGCTCGACACGACGCTGTTCTAAGAACTTATCTACCGCATCAGCCTCTGGCTGAGTTTCCTCAGCTTTAACGCTCAAACCGCTGTATTCCCCTAAGGTGATGGTCGGTGGGACATCAACCGATGCCGAAAACTTCAGCGGTTTTCCAGGCTGAAATTGACGGATTAATTCCTCGTAGGTGGAGGTAAGCTTGTAGTTTCCCAGTGCCTCTATCGATTCTTGCTCGATCGCTTGCTTTAGGCCATCTTGAACCAAATCTTCGAGCGCGGCTTCTTTAATTCGTTGGGGGCCCATCCGCTGAAGCAAAATTTGACGAGGCACCTTGCCTTTGCGAAACCCAGGAATATTGGCAGAACGTGAGAGGTTTTGCACGACCTTTTCGTAGGCTTGTTGGGTCGTTTCGGCGGGAATTTCAATTTCCAGACCGAGCTGGCTCTGTGGGAGCGGTTCCTGAGTAACTTTCATGGACGCTTTCGTTTCAGACAACTTTTAATAGATTTTGTAAGGATTCAGCACAGATATTTCAAGATGATGCTTAAGCAACCAAGTCCTTTAGAGGTAAAGGTGGGTCTCTCGTGGTATTCTAGTTGAACCCGTTAAGTATAAGCATCTAGCCGTTTTTCCTTTGCGATCGCCTTTGAGACAATGCTCTAGGCAGTGCTTGTAGTTTCCGTATCTGATGATAGTACATAGGAGCGGGTATTAGCGTTAGCATAAGGCGCAGCTCAGTTGAACATAAAGAAGTTCTATTCTGAGGGCGATCGCGACAGGGATAGCCAGCTAGCGGCATCTAGAGCATAGGCTGAGCTGTTCCGCAAAGTCTAGCCTATAGCATCGCGTCAGCCTAGACTATAAACAACACAGCTAATCCGTTGGCGGTAAAGGAAGGGCTCTTGGGACTTAGCCTCCTCAAGGGTAAGGGCACCCTTAAAGCGAATAGCTTTGACTATCTCTCAGATGATAGAGTGAGAAACCGTACTCAAGCGTGTTAAGACAGGTAATAGCAATTCGATGAATTTCAGGCATTTTTTAAAATAAAGGTACGATAAAACGAAACCAAGTTATTAATGTAAGAGTATTGAGTAAACTTAAAAAAAATTAACGACCTATAAAGTCTCGATTAAGTCCAGGTAGCTAGTATCTCTCTGTTAAGTTATTAAGCTCTTTATTAAGGTGGAGGAAATTCATTTGTCTAATCAAATTCGCGTTGCTATCTTAGGCGCGACGGGTGCAGTAGGCACAGAACTCCTGGAATTATTGCAAAGCCGAAACTTCCCGCTCGCCGATTTAAAGCTTTTGGCCTCACCTCGTTCCGCTGGGCGTACCCTCTCCTTCCGGGGGGAAGAACTGCTCGTAGAGCCAGTGTCCGAGAAGTCGTTTGAGAATGTCGATGTGGTTTTAGCCTCAGCTGGGGGCTCAACGTCGAAAGCCTGGGCTCCCAAAGCCGTAGAGAGCGGTGCGGTAGTGATTGACAACTCCAGTGCCTTTCGCATGGATCCCAACGTGCCCTTGGTCATTCCAGAGGTCAATCCCGATGCCGCCGCGACGCATCAAGGAATTATCGCGAATCCCAACTGCACGACAATTTTGATGGCAGTGGCGGTTTGGCCTCTACATCAGGTGCAGCCTGTGCAACGAATTGTCGCCGCAACATATCAGTCGGCTAGTGGAGCCGGGATGAGGGCGATGGAAGAACTTAAAAGCCAGGCGCAGGCAATTTTGCAGGGTGAAACCCCAACAACAGAAAGCTTTCCTTACCCATTAGCCTTCAATCTGTTCCCGCACAACACGCCCCTGAATGAGCAGGGATACTGCGAGGAAGAGATGAAGATGGTCAACGAAACTCGCAAGATTTTTAATGCCCCCAAACTCAGAGTCAGCGCGACCTGTGTACGGGTTCCTGTACTGCGTGCCCACTCAGAAGCGATTAATCTAGAGTTTGCACAACCTATGCCGATAGCCAAGGCACGAGAAGTAATCGCTAATGCCCCCGGAGTGCGACTGGTGGAAGATTGGCAAGCCAATTACTTCCCCATGCCGATTGATGCTTCAGGTCGCGATGAAGTTCTCGTGGGTCGAATTCGTCAAGACCTCTCTCACCCCTGTGGCCTAGAACTTTGGCTGTGTGGCGACCAGATTCGTAAGGGAGCTGCCCTGAACGCCGTGCAAATTGCAGAGTTGTTGGTTACGCGAAATTTACTCCGACCGACAACAGCAACGGTTGCTCATTAACAAACTGGCAAGATGAGGGGTTGAAAGTTGGCAAGTTGAAAGTTGAAGGTTGCTCCCTTCAACCTGATAACCTTCAACCTGATAACCGACGCTTACAGCAACGGCTACGCCGAACAAACCTTTGCATCAAGGAGGAATAAAAAGAGGGTGGTCAATTTTGGACGTGTACTAACGGCGATGATCACGCCCTTCAGGGAAGATGGCAGCGTCAATTACGAGGTCGCTGAACAATTGGCCGCTCATTTAGCGGACAATGGCACAGATACCCTGGTGGTTTGTGGTACTACGGGAGAATCTCCCACCCTCACCTGGGATGAGGAGTACCAATTATTTCAGGTGGTACAAAACGCCGTAGCGGGGAAAGCTAAGATAATTGCGGGAACCGGATCGAATTCGACTAAAGAAGCGATTGCAGCAACGCAAAAAGCCGCTAAAATAGGTTTAGATGGATCGTTACAAGTCGTTCCTTACTACAACAAGCCACCGCAGCCAGGACTGTATCATCACTTCCAGGCGATCGCTCAAGCTTGTCCTGACATACCCTTGATGCTCTACAATGTTCCGAGCCGCACCGGTCAAAATCTCCTACCGGAGACCGTTGCCCGCCTAGCCGAAATTCCCAACATTGTAGCGATCAAAGAAGCCAGTGGTAACTTCGACCAAGCCAGTCAAATTCGGCATTTGACACCGCCTGATTTTGCCCTTTACTCTGGAGATGATTCCTTTACCCTAGCCATACTGGCAATTGGAGGCACTGGAGTCGTTAGTGTTGCCAGCCATTTAGTTGGTCTAGACCTGCAAGAGATGATCCAATCTTTTGAAGCTGGAAAAATCGATAGGGCAAGGGAAATTCATCTAAAACTTTTTCCCCTATTTAAAGTCTTGTTCTGCACTGCCAACCCTATCCCTCTCAAAGCAGCGCTGAAACTTCAAGGCTGGGACGTAGGTTCCTCACGCCCTCCCCTCTGCGAGCTGCCAATTGAGTTGAAAGAAGGGTTAGAGAAAGTTTTGCTGGAACTGTCTTTGCTTTAAAAAAAAGTTCGGATATTACTACCTACAAAGTTTTCACCATAAACGGAATAGATCCTACCTATGAATTACTCTTAATAGCCTTAATATTCTTGTCCCCATCCCTATTTCTGACCAATGGGTAGGGAATAGACAAGCAAAGATAGCCCATACCTCAGACATCATCTCCTCGGTTCGCAGTGAGACTAGAGCAATTATTGGTCTAAGAGGAGGACTGAAAAAGTTGTGTAATGATGTCTGCGAATTTGGCTAGCCATACATTTTTATCTACCAACCTACTGTTCTTTCTGTTTAGAACGGTTTTGAATTTCCTAATCCAAGATAAACACATACCTCAAAGGAGGCAAATGACTAACAATAAAAAATCTGCACCAGCCTTAAAAATTATTCCCCTAGGCGGATTGCATGAAATTGGAAAAAATACCTGTATTTTAGAGATCAATGACGAAATTATCCTTATAGATGCAGGGATTGCTTTTCCCAATGATGAAATGCACGGGGTGAATATTGTTCTGCCCGATATGACCTATCTGCGGGAAAATCGCCACAAAATTAAAGGGATGATTGTCACTCACGGCCATGAAGACCATATCGGCGGCATTCCCTATCACCTCAAGCAATTTGATATTCCCGTCATTCATGGGCCGCGTCTGGCAATGGCGTTGCTGCAAGGCAAATTGGAAGAAGCTGGAGTCGCCAATCGCACGGTATTGAAGACAGTTAGTCCCCGTGACATGGTACGAGTTGGCACTTCCTTCGTGGTCGAATTTATTCGCAATACTCACTCCATGGCGGATAGTTTCACCATTGCCATCCACACCCCACTCGGTGTCGTGATTCATACGGGAGATTTCAAAATTGACCATACACCCATAGATGGCGAATTCTTTGATTTCCAAAGATTGGCAGAACACGGTGAGAAAGGAGTACTCTGCTTACTCAGTGATTCGACCAATGCTGAAGTCCCAGGACACACCCCTTCAGAAAGTGCAGTTTATCCCAATCTTGATCGCGTTTTCGCTCAAGCGCCTGGACGGGTACTGATCACAACCTTTGCCTCGTCAGTTCACCGGGTGAATATCATTTTGCAACTCGCGCAAAAACACAAACGGGTTGTTTCGGTTGTTGGGCGCTCGATGCTCAATGTCATTGCCCACGCTCGTAATCTTGGTTACATCAAGTGCCCCGATAACTTGTTTGAGCCATTACATGCCGTTAGCAACTTACCTCCCGAAAAGGTCGTGATTCTGACGACCGGTTCTCAGGGTGAACCGATGGCGGCAATGACGCGGATTGCGAATGGCGAGCACCGACAAATAAAAATCAAGCAGGGCGATACGGTGGTATTCTCCGCTAACCCAATTCCTGGCAATACCATTGCTGTGGTCAATACCATCGATAAGCTGATGATCCAGGGAGCCAATGTCATCTATGGTCGCGACAAAGGAATCCACGTTTCCGGTCACGGCGCACAGGAAGACCAGAAGCTGATGCTATCCCTAACTCGACCGAAATTCTTTGTGCCGGTTCACGGCGAGCATCGGATGCTGGTTCAGCACGCCAAGATGGCTCATACAATGGGTATCCCCCCGGAAAATACAGTCGTGATCAACAACGGGGATATCGTGGAACTCACAGAAAATAGCATTGGTGTTGCGGGCAAGGTTCCGTCAGGGATTGAACTGGTTGATCGCTGCGGCATTGTTCATGACAACGTACTCAAAGAACGGCAGCAACTAGCAGAAGATGGTGTTGTTACCGTAGCGGCGGCAGTGGACTGGGAGGGCAAGTTACTGGCGAAGCCAGAAATCCACCTGCGGGGGGTTGTGTCACTGGTTGAGAAGTCGCTCTTGGAGCAGTTGGTGGTTAAGACCATTGAACGAACCTTAAGCGATCGCTGGACAGATTTTGCCAAGTCCTTCGAGGGTAGTGAGCTAGATATCGACTGGGCTGGCTTACAAGTGCAAATTGAGAGTGACTTGCGGCGTTTAGCCCGACGTGAGCTTCAGAGTCATCCCCTCCTCATCTTCTTGCTCCAAGCGCCAGAGGAACCTCCAGTTAAGGTAACGGGCAGACGCCGACGCTCAACAGCTAGGGTCGCCTCATAGTACAGCGGGACAGAAATGACTAAACCCTTCCTTTATAGGAAGGGGTAACAGCCGCTTTACATAAGAGATGAAGGTTTGTAAATCAGCCTGACCCGAGTGCTGAGGTATTCTCCCTCTCTGGTCAGACCCACCCCAGATCTACGGAACTGACTCGTTTTATAGGACTGACTCTCCAGGCAGAAAAATTTTCCTGGCAAAGTCAGTCTTTTGTTTTATGATGTTGACTACACAGATCGGTTATCCTGTTAAGGGATGTTACTGAGACGGCAAATGAAACTTCACAAAAGTTCAGTGAAATTACCAAGGTAATTGCCTTGCGTTTCAGTAACCATATCAATAACAAGCGCTCTCACTTTAAGAAATTGGATAGATCTCCTATTCACCTTCACACCAATCAATTAGGTTTTTTTACTTACCCGAACGACTGTTATTTCGGAACAGCACCTAATCCATTCGGTTTTAAGATAAGCTGCTGATTTCAGCAGCGATATTGACCCCAGCCAGTTTGACCGAGGGTCAGAACACCCAGAACCGAGACACCTGTAATAGAACCAACGCTTAACTCTTTTAGGCAACAGATTAAGTGCCTGCTGGAGTGCAGCAACCTCACCCGAAAGGGTACCGGAATTCATCCGGTATTGGATGCTGAGCGATTGTAGGTAAATGACAGGCGATCCAGTTCGCTTTTCCCACATACAGGAAAGGAACTATGAATGTATCCGAGCATACAGCAAAAAATCTGACCATTACAAGTTGGGTTTGGACGCAGCCAGAAGAAACTGCTTCACAGCCAACAACCTCGATAACCCCTCCCCAAGCCAAGAAAACCTTTGACCTGCTTCAACCTGTGAGGCAGTGGCTAGACAAGGTTGAAGTTAACAGCCCTGAAATGGCACACCGCCTCTGCCAAGTAATCCCAGCGCAGTGTCCTTTTGAGCGCGATGTTAAATTATTGGGTCGTACTCTGTTTCATATTCCGCCCATGTGCAAATTGAATCCGTTGTATGACGAAGTAGTGGCGTTGCGCTTCCGAGCTTTGTGCTATTTGGCAGATGAATGTGGTGAAGATATCTCCGCTTACTGCTAAAATTCCAGTTCAAGAATTTTAGCGGCGGCATCGGGAAACCGTGCATCTGTAAGATCTCATGGCCATTATTGCCCTGAAAGCCTGGTATCTCCAGCAATATGAACCCATTAAAGAACTGGAGAAACGCCCCCATGACTTGCGCCTGAGCAAAAATAGCTTGCTCAAGTCGGGTTTAAGAGCTGACTTTTTAGACGATAGCCAGGATGTCAAAAACTCAGTCTGGTTTGGGCGCTATCTGGAAGGGGAAACAGTCGAGTTTTATGTCGAAGGTAGTGGCGGTTATGCCATTTCCAACATTGACTTGATCTCTCACGAGATTTACTTCACAAAGCTTGAGGTGATGGCGCAACTGGAGCCCATCATATTTTTGAGTTACCAAAGTGAGTACAATGCCTCCAGTGAGGCGCTGCGTAATGCCCTCTCGAAGAGCCTGGAAAGCTTTAATCAGCGATCACGCTTACCCCTCACACTAGAAGAATCCCGACGACCAGTCGGTGAACCCATGCGCTTAAGCAGCACCCAAATGCGCAAAATCCGCAAAAGCCTGCTGTTTGTTGCTGATGGGACATCAGTGGCTCGAATTGAAGGAGAAAAGACTCCCCTATTAATCCCTAGCCCCAATGTCTGTGTGGAAATTGGCTACGCCTTGACTACTAAGCGCACCGAACAAATTTTGCTAGTACAAATGGATCGACCAGACTTACCGGGGCGATTTCCCTTTGACTTACCCAATTACCAGCAGCTGTTGTTTCAAAAACCAGAAGAATTATCACAAACGTTGCCGTCAGTGCTGGAAACTTTGCTGCAACGGTATAATTTGTTGGCTTGAGAGTGTGATCTTCCGGCGCGTGGTCGCTGATAATAATTTGGTTATGGATTAAGGATGGTTTTCCATGCCCAGAACCCCAGATGAGTACGCTGTATACATCTTTTTGTCAAGTGGTCACCGGGAAGAAGTGCGTTTTGCAACAATTCAAGAATTTCAAAAGTGGTACAGTGGCGAACTGATGCCAAAAGCCACGTCTCAGGACTTCATCAACGTGCCGATCAAAAATATCCAAGGTGAGTACATGGTGCTGCGTCCCTCTAGCGTCACAGCGATTCGGGTGGAACCAGTTTACGCTGGAAGCGTCGAACGCTATTAGTCGCGGTCAAAGGTTAGGGGTCAGGGCTCTATTGACCCATGACCAATGACTAGCGGTTTGGCAATTTTTGGTGAGTATGGGAAAAATAATAACTTGGCTCTCTCTAACTGTAGGGATGGCTTTCTTGAGTGCGAATGGTTTAACCCTCGCCGATACGCCGCAGCAACCCGTTAACTCGAAAGTGGGTCAGGAAAATGTAGCCCAGCAACCTGTTAATCCAGATGCGGGTCGAGTCAATGTGCCACTACGACCCGTAAACCTGGATGAGAGTCAGGTCAATCTGAATGCGTTGGGTTTTGACGAACAACTGTGGGGTAGTCCGGGGCAACCGGGAGATCGGCGAGCGTTACTAGCGTCTATCGATAACAGCTTACGTTACCTTGCCTCTGCTAAAGCGGTTGAGGCTTACCGGAAGTATCCAGTACAAGGAATAACGCGCGATCGCGTCCGTCGCTCCCTTGTGCGTTTCCGCCAACTAATTCTCAAGTCTCGTTCCCCTGCTGAGTTGCAAGCCGCTGTGAAGCGCGAGTTTGCCGTTTACAAGTCTGTTGGGAGAGATGAGCAGGGGACAGTTTTATTCACCGGATACTATGAACCGATTTATACTGCCAGTCGGACGCCGAGTGCTGAGTATCGATATCCCCTGTATAGGCTACCGACTAACTTTGAACGATGGAAAACCCCTCACCCCACTCGTACTGAGTTAGAAGGGGAAGATGGCTTAGGCACAACAAGCCAACTGCGAGGCGGTGAACTGGTGTGGTTGCGCGATCGCTTAGAAGCCTTTCTCGTTCAAGTTCAGGGTTCCGCCCGTCTCCAGCTACCAAACGGGAAACAGATGACCGTTGGTTTCGCAGGCAAGACGGATTACCCTTATGTCAGCATCGGGCGGGAATTGGTTAAAGATGGCAAATTGCCTTTGGAGGGGTTGACACTACAGGTTCTCGTCGATTACTTCCACGCTAACCCAGCAGAACTGAGCCAATATTTACCCCGAAATCAAAGCTTTGTTTTCTTCAAGGAAACGTATGGGGCACCCGCTAGTGGGAGCATAGGCGTACCCGTGACCGCAGAGCGATCGATCGCAACCGATAAATCCCTAATGCCACCGGGAGCCTTAGCGCTGATTAACGCCCCTATCCCCTATCCCAACGCCACCGGTCAGCTAGAAACCCGTCTGGTGAATCGCTACGTACTCGATCAGGATACTGGTAGCGCGATTCGGGGGGCCGGTCGCGTGGATATCTTTATGGGAACTGGGCCAAAAGCAGGCGATCGAGCGGGGGCGATTAATGGAACAGGAGAGCTTTACTACTTGCTGCTGAAGTCGTGATGTTTACGTCGAGGAGTATCAAATGACAGCAAATTTTACTGAACCCGTAACTTACGAGGGTGGCTGTCACTGCGGTGCTGTGCGCTTTCAAGTAATAGTTGACAAGCACAAAGCTGATGATTGCAACTGCTCAATTTGTCGAAAAAAAGGGTTTTTACATCTCATTGTGTCAAAAGATAAATTTACTTTGTTACAAGGAGAGGAAGCCCTGACAACATACACCTTTAACACAGGAGTCGCCAAGCATAAATTTTGTCAGATTTGTGGAATTCACTCTTTTTATACTCCCCGTAGTCACCCCGACTGTATTGATGTTAATGTTCGCTGTCTTGATGGTGATGTGATTTCGCGATTTGAGATAGTTCCTTTTGATGGTATGAATTGGGAACAGAATATCGGCAAGCTGAGGGGAGAAGATGCCTCTTAACGTTGACTAGTCGCCAGTTACTAACCCAAGTTGCGGGTTATGAAAGCAGAACATATCGATTCAGACAACTGAATGGATTTCGGAAAAACTCTATTGATGCCACTGCAAACTGTCTCAATCGTCTCGATGTCCGATTGCTTTGAGCAAGTTGTTGATGATAGCGTACATGGCAATAGTTTCATTAAGCATATACCCCTTTACACCATATCTCTGGAGGGGATTTTATTCGGTTGCCTACTTGAGTAGCTTAGATAACTAGCAACTTGGGTTAGTAAGTTAGGTGGTTAAGAGAATGAGGAACTTTTATTATTTTTCAGTCAAAGCTTCAACACCTTCCCATTCCTCTGGCACTCCATACTTTTGATACTTCTCACAGCGTTTAACATACAGCAAGGCAGCTTTATCATGGGGATTAATTTGTAAAATTTCGTGAAAGATTTCTTGAGCTTGAGCAAATTGTTGCTGAAAATACAAAATAATGGCTTGTTCAAAGTTACTTTTCGTTTGTGTCTTTAATTGCAAAAGCTGCGACTCATCTCCATCGTAGACTTCAAAGACTGATACGGGTGCCTGTTTTCCCTTGACCTTCACGCGATCAACAAATCGATAGCTGTGCTTGTGTGAAGCATCAAGATAACTGAGAGTTTGTCCGCTCATTAGAATTCCCGCACCATAAAGCTTGGTTAACCCTTCTAAACGTGAAGCTAGGTTGACAGCATCAGCAATCACTGTACTTTCCATCCGCTGTTCTTCGCCAATCGTACCCAGCATTAAACTGCCTGTATGTAAGCCAATGCCAATCGTAATGGGAACATAACGCTGTTTTTGCCGATGCTGATTGTAGATCATCACTTGTTTTTGCATCTCAACTGCACCCGCGACAGCCTCATGAACTGACTCAGGAAATAGAGCCATGATAGCATCTCCAATATATTTATCAATGAAACCATTGTGAGCGCGAATAATTGGACTAAATCGGCTTAGGTAGCTGTTAATAAATTTAAAGTTTTCTTGAGGACTCATTCCTTCTGAAAGGGCGGTAAAGTCGCGAATATCACAAAATAGTATCGTCATCTCTTTCTGAACATGATCGCCTAATTTTACATCTACGATACTTTCGTGCCCCAAGAAGCGAAGAAAGTCATGAGGAACAAAGCGACCATAAGCAGCATTAATTTTGGCAAGACGAATATGAGTTTTAATCCTCGTTAATAATTCATTTTTAGAAAAGGGTTTAGTCAGATAATCATTAGCACCAACAGTAAATCCTTCCACTAAATCTGATACTTGGTTTTTTGCCGTTAACATCACAATGGGAAGTTCACTCGGTAGAAACCTCTCGCGAAGTTTCTGGCAGACTTCATAACCCGTCATGCGTGGCATCATAATATCGAGTAAGATTAAATCTGGCTTAAACCCCTTTTCAATGATTTCTAATGCTTCTAAGCCATTGGTAGCTTGAGTGATGGCATAGTTTGCCAGAGAAAGATTATTTGCAAGTACCTGGAGATTGATAGGTTCGTCATCGACAATGAGAATTTTAAATCCTCCCGTGTCTATGCGATACGCTTCATTGAGGATTAGATTTTCCTCAGTCACTTCTTGTGCCTTTACTATTGAGGGAATTAGCGATACTGCCGAAGTTGGCTTAACCTGATTCTGAGATATAGGTAACGTAAAGGTAAACTGAGAACCTTTCCCAACAGTTGATGAAACGTGAATTTCTCCACCGTGCAACTCCACTAACTGTTTAGTGATAGCTAAACCTAAACCCGTACCTCCATATTCCCTAGCAGTAGAGCCATCGGATTGCTCAAAGGATTCAAAAATTCTCTCTAATTTATTGGCTGGAATACCAATACCTGTATCTGATACAGTAATTGCCAAATAAGAGTCACCAGGTTGTTCTTGGGGTTGAAGATTAGCAGGTTGAAAGTTAGAGGGGGTGGCTGGTTGAGGGGTAGCCGATTGTCGGTTGTCTTGAGAACCTTCAAAATTCAACCTTTTAACATTCAACCAATTAGCTGAAACTTCTATAATTCCAGATTCGGTAAATTTAATTGCATTCCCAATTAAGTTGTGTAGAATTTGTTGGATGCGATTTTCATCGGCATCTACTAAGGGGATATTGGGACTGATGGAGTTAATCAATTGCACAGACTTTTTACAGACTAAGGGTTGGGAAAGCATAAGAACGATTTCTGTCAGTTCTCGCACTCCCACAGGCTGGATTTGTAGCTCAATATTTTTGTGCCTTAGCTTCGAGAAATCGAGGATGTCGTTGATTAGATTAGACAGTCTTCTGCCCGATGACGCAATCATACTAAGATTGGTAATCGTCTTTCCTGGCAATTGTCCTGTTGCACCATCGATTAAGGAATCTGCAATACCAATTATGCCATTGAGAGGAGTACGAAGTTCATGGGAGGTATTGGCTAAAAATTCATCTTTTAGCTTATCGAGGCGCTGTAATTCAGCATTTTTAGCTTCCAAGGTTGTGAAAGATTCCTGAAGTTGCGCTGCCATAGTATTAAAAGCCTTGGCAAGCACACCGAGTTCATCAGAGCGATCGAGGTTGACACTCTGGTCAAATTTTCCTTCGGATAGCGCAGTAGCCGAATCCTTTAGCTGTAAAATGGGTTGGACAATCCAACGAGATGTAATAATTCCCACAGTGGTTGCCAAAAGCAATGCTATCAAGCATAGTCCGATTGTAGTGTGGGTGTTAGTGTTAATCTGCTCCATGAAGTCGGCTTCGGGAACGACTACCACAATCAGCCAATCTAATCCTTTCTTATCCTTGAAAGGCAGAACCCGTAAAAATTGTCGTTTCCCCTCGATGGAAAATTGGAGTTGTTGCCGAGTTTGAATTTGCCTGTTGATATTAAAGTTGGTTGCTAAATATTGAACGGTAGTTTTAGTTAAGTAATCCTTACTCTCAATTGCTTTTACTCGTTCGGCTCCGTATTCTTTTTTGGTGATACGAAATGGCTGTTCAGTAGTTGAAGTTGCCACCAAAAGACCGGAACGCTCGATAATAAAACTTTCTCCTGTTTTGCCAATTTTTAGACTTCCCAAAAAGTCGCTAATTTTTGATAGATTTATATTAGTTAGTAAGACTCCTTGCAATTTGCCTTGTTTGTTGTAAAAAGGCATCGATGCACCGAGATAAGAAGTGAGTCCAGCCGTATTGGGGTAAATTTCACTCCAAGTTGGTTTACCAGCTGCTACAGCCGCTTTATACCAAGGGCGGGTGCGAGCGTCAAAGTTGATTTTATGGTTGAGTAGTTTCAGGCGATCGCCAAATTGATCGGTAGAATAAGTCCGAAAATCATAGCCACTTACTTTAGTCGATACTCTGAGGGTTAATGAGCCATCATCTAAGCGTTCTGCTCCTATGATCTCTTTTTGTTCTAACCCTAAGCCAGCAAACGTTAGGGTGTCAAATATCTGAAGTTGCTGCCAAAAGTGATGTTCTAATGCAGGCATGTCTTGCACGCTCAATTGACCCAAATGAATTGCTGATGCATTACTTTGATTAACCTTATGAGGAGTTTCTAGGTAAGTCCGCAGGTTTTGTTCAATGCGATCGCAGATTTCACTCATTAACTGGGTGGCAAGGTTATTTACCGCCTCCTGCCCATTTTTAAACGAAAGCCACCCGACAAGTCCCACTGCCCCAAAAATTTGCACTACAAACGGCACTACAAGGATAATACGAAGCGGAACTTTTCGAGGTGTTCTTGCTACTGAGCGACTCAAAAGTTTTAATAACATATAGCGTTTTAAAATCTTAGTAATTTCTGCATTTGTGTCTTTATTTACATCTCAAATAAAAACGCTATAGCGGTTCTCACTTGAGTGAGATACACCCATTTCTGCCTTTTGCCCTCTGCCCTCTGCCTTAAAACCAATAGCGCTATATCTCATCCAAATGAGAACCGCTATATTTAGCCCTACAACCCTTTCTCTAGAAGGCTTTCAGAGAATAATGAAATTCATGTTAAATTAGATAATCCCTTCGCTAGAAGCGCTCGCTCCTCACGAAGTAATAAAGTTAAGCCTAGGCACTCCTTTTACGGCGAGTCAATGGGGAAACATACTTAACTTATGAGCAGTACCTTCTGGCTCAGGATTTTCCGCAAATTCTTAGAACCTAAACGCTTTGCGATTATAGAGGCTTGTTTAATTGGTTTAGTTGTGGCACTAGCAGCAGTTTTTTTGAAACAGGGAGTCGGATGGATCGGGACGTGGGGACTCCATACAGCGCATCTACTACGCGTTTTGTTGGTACTCCCTGGTATAGGTTTGCCAGATCTCTAGGGACTGCAATACTCGCATCTTTCATTAGTTTTAGAAATGATTACCGCCCCAAGGGGCTAAAAAATAAATAGTAGTTTCAGCTGCCACTCCTTATCTTGGCGCGTGATTTCAATTTGTTGGATGAATTCTCGAAAGTAGAATCGGCGTTCTGATTCTGATAAATCATTCCAAAATTGGGGAATGGATACAGCTTGAGCGATCGCTTGTAAATTGACGGGAGGTAGTGCTGCCAGTCGGGATCGAAGCTGGGAAATTTCTGTCCGGAGTTTGTAGGCGCGTAACTCAGCTGTTTCTGAATCGAGGACACCTGTGGCGGTTAAGCTAGGGAGTTGTGTTAAAATTTCCTGCTTTTGCGTAATTTGACTGTTAATGGCTTGCTTCACACCATCTAGGCTGGGGGCGTTCATCCCAGCGACAGCACGAGGGAGTTCTTGACAGATGCTTTGAATTGTGGAGTGCAAAATGTTTTCGTAGGCGATCGCACGGCACTTGGGACGCTTTGGGCAGTTAATGGGGCGTAAATATAAGTATTCTTTATGACTACGGGGTCTGGTTACGCTCGTTACCGTCATGTGAGAGTGGCACTCCCCACAAATAACCAAACCGGCCAAAGAGCGAGGGGCGCTAGCGGTACGGGGGGGCAGTCGGCGGTTACGACGCAGTAGGCGATCAATCTGTGCCGCTTCTTCCCGGTTGAGGATGGGGCTATGGGTATCAGAAACTACCTCCCCATTTTGATAGCCCAGATCGCCCCGATAGATGGGGTTAGTCAGCCAACGCCACCCTGTAGAAACAGAAATTTTCTTACTATACTTTTTTTCGAGATATCGTACTGCGCCCCGTAAGGAGCCATACAAGAGAAACTGTTCAAAAAAATCCTTGACTACAGGTGCTGTACTGCGATCGAGAATGTAGCGGTCTTTACCCCGCCGATAACCGTAGGGTGCCTTTCCCGGCGGAGGAAGAACTTTAAGGCGATTGCGGGCGTGTCCTTGACGAATGCGGCGACTGCGCTGGTAATTTTGGATTTCGTCGATGAGTTTGAATAAATTTGCGCGAATATTTGGGAGATTAGTCGAGGCGAGTTGGGAAGAGTTATAAGGTTGCTCGGTGGCAATGACTTCGATACCGAGAGATTCGAGTTGAGTGAGGCGATCGCTAACTTCTTCCACTGAGTCTCCCAGTGTATCCAGACGCTGAATTAACAAGTAATCCGTCGGTTCAACCTGACAATCTCTCAACAACTGCTGCAACTGCTGACGCCCTCCCAAGTCTTGATAGACCCGATCTACCTCAAATCCCCAAACCATTGGGTCTGCTGGGGATTCGAGGAGGGGGTCGCTGTAGAGGTAGGCAACAATTTTCATTCAATTGCGATCGCATTTCCTAGGAATTTTAGGTGTTTCCCACAACTCAATTATCCAAGGTATGCAGGTCACTCAGACTGGGCAGCCGGAGGGTTGGGCGTTTTTTTCTTGGGAAGTTTCTGTTCCTACTCCTATCCCGCCCCAAGAATACCTATGAACGAACAACTCCAGGCGCAGAAGACGCAGAGGAAGAGATCGGTAATTTTTGAGTGGGAATGGAGTAATACTTTATACCTAAGCTTGGCTCAATTCAATGATGTTACCATCTGGGTCTTGAGTAAACAGCGCGGTGCGACCAGAATCGCTCATTTTGAGAGAGTACCCCTGTGCTAATAGCTGTGTTTTAGCCGCATCCAAGTCAGCAACGGATAACGCGACATGGGGGTTGCGTCCCCATTTTTCATGATTTTGCAGCTTTGGTTGAATTGAGGAGTCTACGATCA
>NZ_DATNPA010000616.1:0-35395 GCF_036703385.1 Allocoleopsis sp.
TTAGGGCTTTGAGCGAGGTTCAAGGTGGCTTCGCAGGCAAACTGAACGGGATAACCCTTGCGTTTTTGCCAATCAATCAGATGAGGCAGCAACGTCATAACGGCACGGCGATCGCCGACGAAATTATCATCAACAAAATACACTGCTCCTGGGTTTCCGGCGGCTAAGATAGCATCTAATTCAGCTAGGATTTGCTCAGGAGTCTTAAGACGAGGACTACGTCCATACAGTTCAGGAATATCACAGAATTCACAGCGATAAGGGCAACCACTGGAAAACTGAATATTCGCTAAAAAATAGTGATTTATATTTATTAAATGGTAAGCGGGGATGGGAAACTCACTGAGGGGCAATCGTTCTTTTGTTTCAAAGCGTATTTGTTGCTTGGGACGCTCAGGATGTTGGTCTAGGTACTCAATCATCTGATCTGTTGCATCCCCTAATTCCCCAAGATGCAAAATATCAAAATCTGGGTAATATTCAGGGCAACCGGATACTGAGGGGCCACCGACAATCGTGATTTTTCCTGCTCGATGAGCAAGTTCATTAATTTGATTAATTTGAGGACGCTGAATGTGCATTCCACTCACAATCACCACATCAGCCCATTGGTAATCTGACCGTTTGGCAGGCTGCACATTTTCGTCAATAAAACGAATTTCCCACTCCTTCGGCAAGTAGGCCGCAACAACCAGAATGCCCTGGGGTGGCATGAAGGCTCGAACCTTCCTGATTCCCATCAGCGGATAGGCATGGTGAAAGGTTCCGAACGATCGCGAATACTTAGGAAAGATGCAAAGGATGCGTCGATGGTTTTGCGGAACGTAACCGATTTTTCCAGTCGTGGACTCAGAAACTGGATTCTCTGAGGACTTCAATTGAGCAGTCATCCAGAATTTCTCCTCACAAAACGGAGCAATAACTTGGGCATACCTTGGCTGAGATCGTACACCGTTGTTAGGACGAGCGGGAGACTCATCCCATAATCAGAAATTTTTCCTGCCGAGTAGGCATAGAACCTTGCCCGATGAAAGGCTTACTTAAGATAAATGGCGCTGACTTAAGCAAGAAGTAGCCGTTCTTTGCAAAAAACCCAGATTGGGGGGTCTCCCCCCAAACCCCCCACTGGGGGACGGAGTGCCTACCTAAAGACCCCCTGCACAAGGGTTTGTTGGTGAGTGAGGAAAGTTCTTAAGTCAGTAACATTCATCTTAAGTAGAATGGCACTGACTTAAAAACTCTCATACCTCAGCAATTAGATACTTAAGTCTTTAGCATTTAGCCTGCTGGTCACTGTTCACTGCTCACTAGGCTTTGAAGGTCAAAATGGGTTTTAGACGTGCCACAACACTCACCATTTCTGCGTGAACCTGCGCTTCAATCACTGGCTCAATTGGCTTGTAAGCAACTGGTGCTTCCTCAATTCTGCGTTCCTCTCGCAAGGTGATGCAGTCAATACCCGTTAACCCAAGAGCCTCTTCAGTTTGGGACGCACCTTTGCGACTCAGTTCAAAACGCGATCGCACTCGTCCAGCACCATGAGAAGCAGAATGGAGGAAGGCTGGATTGCCTTTGCCCATGAGCAGATAGGAGGTTGTCCCCATTGAACCAGGGATAATCACAGCTTGCCCTAGGTGGGCAGGACAAGCCCCTTTACGCGTCACCCAACCCGCCCCTTCCGCAAGCGTAATGTTGTGAGGCAAGTCGTAAACCAGAGGTGCCTCAACATCCCCATAGACTTCCCGCAGACGCAGACGCAGGAGTTCCGCCAACAGGAGACGATTGACAAAAGCATAGTTAGCCGCCGTTGCCTCGGCTTGCAGGTAGTCGTTGACGAGGTTGGCGTTGGACTGAACGGAGAGTGGAAACAGATAGGAGTCTGGGTACTTCAGACCTTTAGGCCAAGCGCGTCGAGTGCGATCGCGCCACATTCCTCCAATATATTTACCCACATTCCGGGAACCGGAGTGAACCATAAAGGCGAGTTGTCCTTCCCGAACCCCCCAGACATAAGCCGTCGCCCTATCTTCTACCTGCTCAACGACTTGAATTTCTACGAAGTGATTGCCGCCGCCAATGGTAGCCAACCCACCATCCCGCACCAGTCCGGAGTGGGGAACCAGTTCCTCTGGTGCCCAGCGTGCTGAACCATCCATTGAGCCGCCGAAGTAAACACGGTCAATCTCAAACGCCAACTGCTTAAAATCGGATTTAACCACACTGCCTGTAGGAGCATCCAGCATGGCATCCAGCCAACCCGGAATGCCGTGTTGAAACAGAGCACGAGCTGTTTTTGCCGTCAGAGTTACGTCGCGGGTGCCGAAGAAGTAATCACCCTTCATCCGTTCTACGAAGTCATTCCGTTTTTCTAGGAAGCGATCGAGCGACAAATCCGCAACGTGCAAGCGCATCCCACAGTTAATATCCGAGCCAACCGCCGCAGGGATGAGCATCCCTTGTGTTTCCACAACCGAGCCAATGGCAACGCCAGCATCTCCAGGATGAAAGTCGGGCGTCGCACAGCACTTGCAAACATGACCTCCATCAGGGTGACGAATATTCGCCAGATTTGCCAATTGCTTAAAGGCTTTGGCTTCTACAGGGAAGTCTCTGGGCAGCAAGACTTCTGCCGTTGGTGCGTCGAGAGCATCTTTGAGGCAAACAGAATAGATGTGATTGTCGTAAGTTACATTTAGCCCCTGCCGTGCCAACGCGTGCAGGAGCCGATTCAGATTTTTGGGCTGCATGAACACTCCATTGAGGGTCGATATTCGACCCTGATCAGGTGATGAGTTAGGAGACGTTGGTTCAGCAGCCGCCGTCTAGGTTGAGTCGGGAGACTCTCAGGAAGTTTGCCCCAGAGCTACATTAACTTAAGAATGCACAGGTGAAGATGGAGCAAGCCCAGAGCTACATTAACTTAAGAATGCACAGGTGAAGATGGAGCAAGCGTTATTTGAGAAGCTTGTTACTAGGAATTGTTCAATTTCGACATTAACACACCCACCCGTTCTTTTGGCAAAGTATATCGTCACATTGCTCTCTCTTCGTCCTTAAAGAAACTCTAAAATATCGAGCGTCAAAAATTAAGAATTTCTTTATAGTTGAGAGAGTTCAAGATTGAAGCTTCTGTATCTGCTATCGCTACAGCAACGGCGCATTCAGCTGCCTTCATGGCGATTAAGGTCAGGGGTGCAAAATCGGCGCAAGCCAGTCTCCAGGAAGTTGCAAGTTGGCTGCTGTGAAGGTGCTTGAATATTTAAGAGAAGTTAAAGATCATCTTCGGGATCAGGTAGACAACACTACGATGCAAGTTAGAACTTTACTTGTCTACCTTGCCAAATCAGCTTGCTAAGTGCAAAGTATTAGTTGCTCTCTGGTGCCGCCAGAGAGATATCTGCCTTGCCAATCAAACGGCTAGTTCTGTTTAAGTAAGTTTACTCATCCTCACTAGCTTAAATCACAAGGAGCGTTCATGAAAATAGCGATCGCGAAAGAAATTGAAGTCGGTGAGCGTCGCGTCGCCTTAAATCCTGATACAGTTGCCCGATTAGTTAAACAGGGCTTAGAAATCTGGGTAGAAAGTGGTGCCGGAGAGGGTTCATTCTTCGGTAATGATGCCTATGAAGCCGCTGGCGCTAAAATTATCTCCGATACCGGTGTACTGTGGGGTGAAGCAGACGTTCTGCTCAAAGTTGGGCTTCCCAAAGAACATGAAATTCATCAGCTGCGGGAAGGGAGTGTCTTGATTAGCTTCCTCAATCCACTGGGTAATCCTGAGGTAATCCAGCAACTGGCGAATCGGAGAGTAACAGCATTCAGTATGGAGCTGATTCCCCGTACCAGCCGCGCTCAAAGTATGGATGCTCTCTCCTCTCAGGCTGGTGTTGCGGGATACAAAGCGGTACTAATTGCGGCGGCAGCTTCACCAAAGTTCTTCCCCATGTTGACCACCGCTGCGGGTACAATTAAACCCGCGAAGGTTTTTGTTATGGGCGCTGGGGTGGCAGGTCTGCAAGCGATCGCTACAGCTAGACGCTTAGGCGCTGTCGTGGAAGCCTTCGACATCCGCCCAGCCGTGAAGGAAGAAGTGCAGAGTCTCGGTGCTAAGTTTGTCGAAGTGGCACTCGAAGAAGAGACAGTAGCTACAGGGGGTTACGCCAAGGAAATTTCTGAGGCATCCAAGCAGCGGACTCAGGAAGTTGTTACGGAACATGTTAAAAATGCCGATGTTGTAATCACAACAGCTCAGGTTCCTGGCAAAAAAGCACCGTTACTGGTCACCGAGGAAATGGTGCAACAAATGCATCCTGGCTCTGTGATTGTAGACCTAGCCGCAGAGCAAGGCGGCAACTGTGCTTGTACGGAACCGGGTAAGGATGTTGTGCGTAATGGCGTTACGATTATTGGCCCGATTAACTTACCATCCTCTATGCCAGTACACGCCAGCCAGATGTACGCCAAGAACATCTCTACCTTGTTGCAATACCTGGTTAAGAATGGTGAGCTACAGCTGAACTTTGAAGACGACATCGTTGCTAGTACTTGCGTTACCCATGCGGGAGAGATTCTCAATCAACGGGTCAAGGAAGCCTTTGCGGTTGAAGGGTTGAAGGTTTGAAGGTTCTTTCAGGGTTGAAGGTTCAGAATAACTTTCAACCTGCCAACCTTCAACTCTTGTGATTAACGGCTGATATTGCGAGAAATCTGTAAATTTATGACAGCAGCAGCATTACTTTCGAGTTTGTTTGTATTTGTGCTGGCGTCTTTTGTTGGCTTTGAAGTGATCAACAAAGTGCCGCCAACTCTCCACACCCCCTTAATGTCCGGAGCCAATGCAATTTCCGGCATTGCCGTGATTGGGGCATTGATCATCTCTGGCCCTAAAGAGTCGAATCTCACCGTGATTTTAGGTTTGATTGCCGTTGTGTTGGCAATGGTCAACGTAGTGGGCGGTTTCCTGGTTACGGATCGGATGTTGCAAATGTTTAAGAAGAAAGAGGTGAAGGCATGAGTGAGTTTCTGCCTACTGGCATCGAGCTGAGCTATTTAGTTGCAGCATCATTATTTATTTTTGGCCTAAAAAAGCTGGGTTCACCGGCAACAGCGCGTCAGGGTAATGTCATAGCTGCCGTAGGAATGCTGCTGGCTATCGTGGCGACGCTGCTAGAGCGGCAGGTACTCAACTATCAGATGATTCTCTTGGCGCTGATCATTGGCTCAGTGCTGGGTGTGATTGCGGCATTCAAAGTGCAAATGACCGACATGCCCCAAATGGTCGGTTTGCTCAATGGTCTAGGGGGAGCAGCAAGCGCCTTGGTGGCGATTGGGGAATTCTGGCGCTTGTTGAGTAGTGGGGAACCGGTTACCCTCTATGCCACGATTACGATTATTCTCGGTGTCTTGATTGGCGGTGTGACCCTCACGGGAAGTTTTGTGGCCTTTGCCAAATTGCAAGGGCTCCTCCCCGGTGCCCCGATGACATTTCCCTTGCAACAACCTGTCAACGCTCTGATATTAATTGGCTTTTTTGTTGCCAGTGGTTATCTGATTGTCACCCCCGGTAATCTCCCCATCTTCTTTGGTCTGGTTGCTATTTCCCTGCTACTCGGTGTGTTGTTTGTCATCCCCATCGGTGGGGGCGATATGCCAGTGGTGATTTCACTGCTCAACTCTTACTCTGGCTTAGCGGCAAGTGCTGCGGGTTTTGTGGTAATGAACAACATGCTGATCATTGCTGGAGCATTAGTCGGCGCGTCGGGAATCATCCTGACCCAGATTATGTGTAAAGCGATGAACCGTTCTTTGGCAAGTGTGCTGTTCGGAGCTTTTGGTTCGAGTGGCTCGGTGAGTGTTGCTGGTAGCAGTGGCAGTACCGATCAGACGGTCAAGAGCGTGGATGCAGAAGAAGCAGCAATGATGCTGGGCTATGCTCGAAATGTGGTCATTGTTCCTGGCTATGGTATGGCAGTGGCTCAGGCGCAGCACGCTGTCCGAGAGTTGGCGGATCAGCTAGACAAACTGGGTGTCGAGGTTAAATATGCCATTCACCCGGTTGCAGGTCGGATGCCGGGACACATGAATGTACTGCTGGCGGAGGCGAATGTGCCTTATCCCCAGTTGTACGATATGGATGACATCAATCCCCAATTTGATGAAACCGATGTAGCTCTGGTGATTGGTGCCAACGATGTTGTTAATCCAGCCGCTCGCAGCGATGCGGGTAGTCCAATTTACGGAATGCCGATTTTAGAGGTGGACAAGGCGAAGCACGCGATCGTGATTAAACGTGGCATGAGTACGGGCTTTGCCGGTGTCGATAATGAGCTGTTTTACAAAGATAAAACGATGATGCTCTTTGGTAGCGCCAAGGATGTCGTGGCACAGCTCGTTTCTCAAGTAAAGCAGCTCTAACCAGGGTTGAAGGCTATTAGGTTGAAGGTTATCAGGTTGTGTTGAATTTTCAACCTTCAACTTTCCAACCTTCAACTTTTTTTCAACCTTCAACTTTCCAACCTTCAACTTTTTTTCAACCTCCAACTTTCCAACCTTCAGCCTGAAATATCAGTTGGATAATCGGTATGAATAGCTTCTAGCTTCAGAAGAATCTTAGGCTTGAGCTTCTCAAATTCCTGTTTGAGTATCCTTTTAGTCAACTGTGACTGACCAGAAGATGCTAGGGTGTGACTAGAATTTGCCCACTGGGTTAGCAATTTGCATTGGGCAGGAGCAATATTTGAGGTCATTACCTTAGTACATTTCTGGGGTTCTGATAGAGCAAAGAATAAGAGACGATAGCATCCCGATTCTCCTAAAAGCCTCACCATTTTCTGACCGATATCGGTTTTCAGGTCCAGGTAGCAAGGAAGCCAACGAGCTCCGTGTTCGCGGTTATGCAGGACAGTAATCCATAGTACGATCGGATGAGGTGATGGCAAAAATAGGAATTGGTTGTATCGTGTGCTAACCAACCGTTCCTGAATGTCCCTTTTATTAAGCATCACCCAAAGAGTGGCTAAAAATTCATTGTTCGCTTTAAGGATATGGGGAAAGACAATTGTCGCTTGGGGTTTGTCTTTGGGCCAAGAGGTTGCTAGACAAATTTCATCCGGCGATCGACTGCGTTCCTGCGTTGGCGGGCCAGGTGGAGACAACTCGTCTACCTTAACCCCCCATTCCCCAACCAGCTCCTCACCCCGTTTAAGGCATGCTTGTATGGATTTTAAGACCCGTAGGACTTCCTCCACACTTTGAGGACGATGGCTTGGATCTTTCGCCAGACAGCTGATTACCAGCTTCTTGAGGTGTTTTGGTAATTTGAGGTCTGGATTAACCGATTCAAAGGAGCGAGGAGGGAAATCGTGGTGAGCTTTGTACCAGCCGCCGAAGGAATGAGTTTCTCCCATAATGGGCATCTCGCCAGTCAGCATCTCAAACATCATCACACCCAGACTGTAAATGTCAGAGCGTTTATCCAGTTCTTTACCCTCCATTTGTTCTGGCGAACAATAAGCGAGGGTGCCCATAAACGAGTGTGTTTGGTCGCCTTCGGATTGGAGAAGCTTGGCAATTCCAAAGTCGAGGATTTTGACTTTTTCTTCGAGAGAGTCGTCTTCGGGTTGAATAACGAGAATGTTGCTTGGCTTGATATCCCGATGAATAATAGGGCTGAGTTGACCATCGATAAGAATGCCTCTATGAGCACATTGAAGTCCTAGAGAAATTTGTCGGGCATAATTCAAAAATCGAGGTAAAGAAAGGGGTTGCCGTCGAATGACTTCGCTTAAGCTTTCTCCTTCCAGGTATTCCATGACGTAGAAGGAAATCTCATTATCATCTAAGCCATAGTCCCTGACTCGAACGATGTGATTGCTCTGTTCGCCAAGCATGGCACAGATCGTGGCTTCACGATAAAAGCGCTCTTTCATTTTCTTGGTCAGCAATGCCTGGGACAGAAATTTGACGGCAACGATGACTCCGCCCAGAAGCATATCTTTGGCTTGATAAACCCGACCCATAGCGCCTTTGCCGATCAGCTTGACCAGTTGATAGCGATTGGCGACTAAGCGACCATAGTTGGGGTCTGTTGTCATGATTTTGTTCTAGCAGCTTTAAGCAGTTGAATTAAAGATACCTATTCAGCGATGTCTTCTAAAGACGAGTTGGGAATTTGTCAGATCAAAACCGCCGTGCATGACTTACGATTTTTCGCCTTTCTAATTTCCCTAGGCTTGCTCCTGCCATCGATGGATTTTTCCCTGAAAGAAGAAACGACAAACTGAGCAAGATTCAGTGGCTAGTGTTCTAGCACGTTACCAGCTTCCTGTTTGAAGAACACAAGGTAATTCAATGCACATCTATCAATTCGTCACCTATAAAGTTCCTCTATTGAGTCGAACTCACCCCAGACTGATCTGGAAACATAGTGTTACTCTGGCTGACGTTCTAGAGTGGCCTCCATTGTACTGGTAAGATAGTGACCCGCCATGATGCCACTGGAGAGATAGTAGGTATTTTCATTGAGCCGATGGCTTGTTTCAAAGCCACTGCGACGATGGCGATCGCCTAAGACCCAGTAACGTTGAACAATGGATTCTGGAGTCACCCAGCCTTCGCCTTCCACATGTCCTAAGACACTGTGTTTCAAGACAAAGGTATACTGTCGCTCCCCAGCATCAAGACGCCCCCGATATTGAAAAGATATATCCTCGCGCTCACTGTCGGGAAACACTAGTTTTGTGACCATAGTAAACCAGTTTTCCTTACCCCAGGCGATGAGCGTCATACCTCTAACAGGAATTGGAAGCCCATTGCGCTCCAGCCAATTTCCCTGGAGTGTCCAGCGTCCTGCCTCCAATAAAAAGGTGTGAGCCACGGTGTTACCCTTTGCTTATTATCTAATATCGCCCCTCTCATTCTCTGCACTCAGATCACTTGCAACCACTTTCTTAGCGTAACTCTAGGAATTGCCTCTAATGGCATCAATGAGAATGAAAGGCAGCAAATATGTTTAAGTATAACCGGACTCCTATGACCTACAGGAAAGTTCGTCTAACTCCCAGCGTCCAGGGGCAGATAAACATTCCCCAAGAGTACAGCTGAGTTTGCCCCAGTTACCTTGGGCAGATTCCCAGGAATACCTAGATTACGCCAATGAGCCAAAACAGCAAAAGCGATCGCTTCTTTAAAATCTGCACTCACTCCTGCTTCATCAGTTGTTAGAACTTGTGTCGAGCCTAGCTGATAGGCCAAGCGTTGTTTCAAGTAGAGATTGCGGCTCCCACCCCCACATAAAAGGACTCTCTGGGGCATCTGGGGTAAAAAGCTCTGGTAGCTCATAACAATTGACCTCACCGTCAGTTCGGTCAACGTTGCTAACAGATCAGCGGGAGTCAAGTTATACGCCTCGCCTTGTGCCAAGCACTGCTTGAAGTAATCCCAGCCAAACAACTCCCGGCCTGTAGATTTCGGCGGCGCTATCTGGAAAAAGTCTTGACTGAGCCACTGTTCCACTAGGGCGTCACAGGGAGTGCCACTGGCTGCCCAGTTTCCATCTTGGTCGTAAGTTTGGCTACCCCCCGTGAAATGATGCACAGCTAAGTCCAAAAGGGTATTACCAGGCCCCGTATCCCAGCCACAAACTCTATCTATCCAGTTACCATGACGCGCTGGTAGATAAGTCAAATTGCCGATACCACCAATATTTTGGATACATTGGTGCTGAGTGGGTGACGAAAACAGGTAAGCATCCACCTTGGGTACGAGTGGGGCACCCTGTCCTTGTGCCGCCACGTCAGCCGCACGGAAATTGCTCACCGTCTTGATCCCCGTCAGGTGGGCAATAAGTTCTCCTCGTCCCAGTTGGAAAGTGTATCCTAGAAAGGCTGAAGGTTGAAGGTTAGCAGGTTGCAGGTTAGAACCTTCAACATTCAACTTTCCAACATTCAACCCTTTAGGTCGGTGATAGACGGTTTGACCGTGAGAGCCAATCAGGTCGGCTGGATGATGACCGATTTGAATTTCTCGTGCCGCTTGGGCAAATTGAAGGGCGATCGCATCATCTAACTCTGCCAATTCTGCCATTGAAAGAGCCGCCCCAGCGCAGACTTCCAGAATTTGCTCTTTGAGCTTTTCAGGGTAAGGATAAGTCGCGCCCGCTAGGAGTTCAACCTTTAAATCAATATCAGTACCAGTAATCTCTACTAAAGCGGCGTCAATGCCATCCACTGATGTGCCGCTAATTAAGCCTATTACGCGGGGCATGGAATGTTGTTTCCACTCTTGTATCGTGCGTTTTCAGCTTATCGGAATGAAGGCGCGATCGCAAAATCCTAAATTATAAGAAGCTGTGTATAGTTATAGAGACTCACATTTATTCCTCTTAGAAGAGAAATGTGATACTCTAAAAAACTATTTCTTAGGATTATTGCATAAATCTTCAGATCTAGACTGATATTACTATAGCAACGTTGGAGAAATGGACTGAATTATATGCTTTATTTGGAGGTATTTGAAGCTATTTTACAGCACTAGAGCGTAGCCCGCAAAGCCGAACGCTCGCCCAATGCATCATACCCCTAACCTCCCTAAGAATGAATGCATTAGCCTTCTACTAGATTTTCCTAATGCCCTAGAGTCCTAAGATTAGTCTCCTAACTTAAATCACTGAAAACCTAACCCAAGGAGTATAAACAATGCCTACAGCCTACCTCTCTCAAGCCCCTGTCAACAAAGCTCCTCTCAAGTTACCAGTTCTGCGTCCGGGCTGTTCTGGCAGCACAGTCAGAGTCCTACAGCAGTTACTCAACTTTAAGGGTTTCAGCCTTGAAGTCAATGGTGAATTCGGTATCGACACCCAAGAAGCCGTGAAAGAATTTCAACAGATGAACGGTTTGCCGATGGAAGGAATGGTTGATTCAAAGACGTGGTACTATCTCAGCTCTGGATTACTGCCACTGGATTGTTGATCTGCCAGGTACAGCAATAGAACATAAGATAAGTTCCATTCAGTTGACTGCATGGCTTGCACCTCTTAGCGTTAAGAATAGCAGGAGCATCTGCCACTCCTAGGCCATGTTTTCCCGTGAAACGCGATCATGTTCCACTCGTCTAACAGAGCAGCTTTGCTTCGCTTCAGTGCAGACTGGCTCTGTATATCGGGTTTTGGAGCTTGAAGACTTGAATCCTTTGAGGGGTCGGTAGAATTAGAGCGCCCTTCTGGATAGCTGTATATCCTGCCATGACAATTTATTTTTATAAAGTGAGTGACCCCTACGGCTGCTTTTCCAACTTCTCTCTACACCCCATTGAGATGAAGGGGACTTCTTGGCAAACCGTGGAGCATTACTATCAAGCCCAAAAGTTTGTCGGTACCGAGAATGAAAGATTGATCCAAGTGATTCGAGAGACCCAAACGCCTATGGAAGCGGCTCAAATCGGGCGCAATCGTACCCTCAAACTTCGTTGTGACTGGGAAGAGGTGAAACGGCAAGTGATGTGGCAAGGTGTTCTGACCAAGTTTCTCACCCATACCGACATTCAGTCTATTCTGCTCAATACTGGCGAAGAACTCATTGTGGAAGACTCTCCTACGGATTACTACTGGGGCTGTGGCCAGGATAGAACAGGTCAGAACCAACTGGGTCAGATTCTCATGAATGCTCGTCAAGAAATCCGGCAGCGCCTGCACAGAAAATAAAATTTTCCCAAAGGGAGTGAAGTCGAATCGGGTGAACCGCTCCCAAGGAAAATTTTCGTTCTGAGCCTTTTTCAGGATTCGGTAAATAGAACTTTACAAGTTTAAAATAGGTATTATTACCACCTAGTTCAGGCTGAAACCTTCTCAGGGATCATGGCTTATGCATGAATAGTCCAAGGACTGACAAAGTGAATCCTTACAGGATAGCTACGCTTTCAGTAACAAATTCAGGCGATCGCTTGAGTACTCTCCAGGCTAATACCCTGTTGTCATAACACCTCAGCAAAAGAGGAAAAACCCTTGACTATTAGGGGTTTTTGAAGAAATCTGACAGATCGCTCGTATCAGCTTAAATTTGGATAAGATTCTCTGTTTTTACAAACCTCTTCGCCTGCTTTAAAGTAACCCAATGCGGATAAGCAGGAATACTCGTACATCTTTAATCGATAAGTTGGGTGCATAACAACAGCCAGAAAATTTTATAGAGATTAGGACAGTGCCACAGCCAGAACTAAGCCAGGAAAATTTGCTACGCCGAATTACTAATCGGATTCGCCAATCTCTGGAGCTGGAAGAGATTTTAACAGCGACTGTTGCTGAGCTTCGTTCATTGTTGGGAACTGATCGGGTAATCATTTATAGGTTTCACCAATCTGGCAGTGGGGAAGTGATTGCCGAGTCTATGCAAGACAATGGTCTGCCCTCGCTCAAAGGACTCAACTTCCCGGCTGATGACATTCCCGAAACAGCCCGCCGAAAATATTTGGAAAAGCGTCTATGCTCGTTCGTGGATGTTGAATTCGGACGGATTGGCTGGTTACCGATTAATTGCTGTATTACCGGTGAAGAGACGACACCGCTTGAGGAAATTGTTGAATATCGCCCTGTAGACTCTTGTCACGCCGCCTATCTCACGGCGATGGGAGTGCAATCTACAGTCGTCTTGCCGATTGTGCATAACGATATTCAGTCTCAACATGCTAAAGAGCAACTCTGGGGCCTCTTGGTATCTCACAATATACAATTTCGTGTGATATCCAGACGGGAACTGCAAATAATGCAGTGGGCGATTGATCAAGTGTCAATTGCGATCGCACAGTCCCATCTCTTAGCACAAACCCGACAACAGCACTTTCTAGAAGCCACGACTAACCGAGTTGCCACACTGCTACATTCTCTACCCACAATTGAGCTGGCGACTGCTCTCGAAGAAACAGTCGCTGCCCTTCAAGGGTGTGGTGGCCGACTCTACATCGCCCCTTACACAACCGATGATACAGCTGAGTTGTTGAGCTGTGGAACTCAACTGGCACCTCTTAGGGGAGAAACACAGAGTTTAATTGAACAGCATCCTGTATTTACAGCCTGGGCGTCTTGCCACATAGGAAACACAGTCCTGCCATTAGGACGAGAAGGAGGGAGAGCAACCGGAGCCTTTGTGAAGAGTCCAGAGGAGGAGAGTCCGGCTAGCCCTGCCTGCAACCAACCGACTCATCCATCCCCCACTCCAAGCGCACCGCGAGCGCCCTTTTCTCCAAGTTGTGCGCCGCTAACCGTTACAAATTTGTATAACATCCCAGACTTTCGCGTACTCAGTCCAACGTTCCACTCTACGCCGATTCGTGGCATTCTCGTGATGCCCTTATATTATCGTTCCTCGTTCCTCGGCTATCTCAGCATCTTTCGTCCTGAAATCGATACGGAAACTTTGTGGGCGGGACGCTTTGACCCCAGTGAAAAACAACAACTGCCTCGACAGTCGTTTGAAGTGTGGCGAGAGAGAAAACGGGGTCATGCAAAAGAATGGACGCGTCAGGATATCGAACTTGCGATCGCGTTAGGTCATCAATTTGCGATGGCGATTGAGCAGTATGAACTCTACTCTCTGGTGCAGTCCCTCAATGCCAACCTGGAATGCCAAGTCGAGGAGCGCACTGCAAAGTTACAACAAGCCCTAGAACAAGGGCGGGCATTGGAGCGAGTGACTAGCCAAATCCGCAGCACACTCGATCTAAACACAATCCTGCAAACCATTGTACGGGAAGTACGATCCCTACTGGATACAGACCGAGTCGTCATTTACCAGTTTGCCAATGACTCTCAGGGAAAAGTGATTGTAGAATCCACTAACGGTGACTGGTTGTCTACCTTAGGTGTGAATGACCCTCAGGGATACTTTCTACAGACACAGAGCCAACCCTACAAACGAGGCAAAGTGCGCGTGATTAGCGATGTCTCCCGCGCCCCCCTCAAACCCAATCAGCGAGAGTTTTTGCAGAGTTTACAAATCCAAGCCGCTTTGATTGTCCCAATCGGAGTGGGCGCTTATCATTCCCATGACATGCTCAGCAGTGCCTTGGCTTCGACAATCCTCCAGAAGAACCACGAAGAGCAACCGCTGTGGGGACTCCTGATTGCTCAAGAGTGTCATGCTCCGCGCAGCTGGCAGGCATTTGAGATCGATCTGCTTCAACAATTGGCTGACCAAGCCGCTGTAGCGATTCAGCAAGCCGAACTTTACGACAAAAGCCGTATTGCCGCCGCCACGGCAACCGCTCAAGCCAAACAACTTGCGCTCGTTGCCCAACAACAGCAAGCCTTGTTTGAAGTAGTCACCAAAATCCGAGAATCCCTAGATGTCAAGACCATCTTTAAGACAACAACAACAGCCATCCGACAACTTATCGGTGCTGACCGAGTAGCAGTATTCCGCTTTGCTCCTGAGTTTGGCTACGATTACGGAGAGGTTGTCTCTGAAGACATTCAACCCGGATTACCGGAAGCCAACCGTAGCATTCAGGACTACTGCTTTGGGGAAAAGTATCGCTCCGGCTGGATTCAGGCAATTTCTGACATTCGCAATGCGGATTTGACGGATTGTCACATCAGGATTTTGGAACAGTTACAAGTCCGATCTAGCTTGGTAGTGCCGCTGCCGAAAGGGGATACCCTGTGGGGATTGCTGTTTATCTATCAATGCACGGGGACGCGATATTGGCAGACCTCTGAAATTGAGTTTGCTAGACAAATTGCAGCTCATCTAGGTATTGCCTTACAGCAAGCAGAATTACTGGAAGAGAAACAGCAGCAGGCAGAAAAACTCGCGATCGCCCTTGAGAATCTCAAGCAAGCTCAGACTCAGTTGATTCAGACGGAAAAAATGTCCAGTCTGGGTCAGTTGGTTGCGGGTGTAGCCCATGAAATCAACAATCCTGTTAACTTTATCTACGGCAACCTCACCTACACCAATCAGTATGCTCACGATTTGCTTAATCTTCTCCAGCTCTATCAGAAGTATTACGACAGCCCAGCCCCAGAAATTGATGAGTATGCCAACGCCATAGACTTAGACTTTCTCAGAGAAGATTTACCCAAAATCTTGGCTTCGATGAAAATTGGCTCGGAGCGTATTCGCAATTTGGTGCTATCTCTGCGGAATTTTTCCCGCCTCGATCAAGCAGAGATGAAGCCGGTTGATATCCATGAAGGTCTAGACAGTACGTTGTTGATTTTGCAACATCGCCTCAAAGGAAAGCCTAGCTATCCCGCTATTACAGTGGTAAAAACTTACAGTGAATTACCATTGGTTGAGTGCTATGCCAGTCAGCTCAATCAGGTATTCATGAACGTTTTGAGTAATGCCCTTGATGCTCTTGAGGACTATTATTCCAGTCGCACAGCTGAGGAACTGAAGGCTCTTCAGGGTAACATCACCATCTCTACCAGTGTCAGGCCAGTGGACATAGACCCAGAAGTAGGCAAGAGTGGAGAGAATTCATCCTCTGCGCTGACTTCATCTCATGTTGTGATTCAGATTGCCGACAATGGCCCTGGAATAAGTCCAGCGCTACTTTCCCAAATCTTTGACCCCTTTTTTACAACCAAGCCCATTGGCAAAGGAACGGGTTTGGGTCTTTCAATTAGTTACCAAATTGTAGTGGAAAAACACGGGGGCATTTTTAGGTGTGAGTCTCAACCCGGACAAGGAACTCAGTTTTGGATTGAGATTCCCATACGGCGACCGAAACCTACCCAAGAACGCCCTCTGCTTGCCAATAGTTTGAGAAAGAGTGAGGCAGAAAAGTTGAAAGTTGAAAGTTGAAAGTTGAAAGTTATACGAAGTTGCGTTCAAACATAGTAGTTGAGACAGACGCCCAGACGCAGGGACACGGAGACACAAAGAAAATGAATCTGCTACGTATGACTGCAACTTGGTATTAGTCGCTTGAGGCGTTACAACCTTCAATCTCATGCCTATCAGCGCTTACCTTGCTGCCACTTCGCGATCGCAACTTTAGCCGCATCCGAAGAGGGAGTCCCTGCTGGAACTAACGAGGCCGACTCAATAGCCTCCTGCAACTTACCCCGCGCTGCCCTCGATTGAGCGATGAGATAAATAGTACGGCTCCATTGAGTGGTCAACTGTTGCGCTTGGGCATACCCCGGCTGATCGGGCAGAATGGGACGCAGGGTTGTAAGGGCACGGCTATAGGACGACGCTTGATTCGGTTGAATTTGTTGTTTAGCCGCTTGGATGATGCTTTTGTTTTGCTGCTGCTGAATGGAACGAACCTTCCACTGGTTAATCGTCTGCTGAGCTTTGGCGTAAACCGAGCGGTCATCTTTGGGAACAAGTTGAGCGGCGGCGATCGCTCCGCCAAAGTTCCCGGCATTGGCTCGTCCCTGCGCTAAATCCAGAATCACACCACTCCAACGTCTAATATCTTGCCGCGCTTGTTGATAAAGAGGGTCTCCCGGTTTAACTTGACGCGCTTGAACAATGGCCTTATTAAATAAAGAGGCTTGATTCGGTCGGAGCAAGCGCCTCGCCTGATCTAAGGCTTCTTGATTGGCTTGAAGGCGACTGGGCACAGAGGTCTGCGGTAATGCGGTTGTCGGCTTCCCCCGGTCTTGAGGGTCTGTGCGAGCGGAGGGTTGGGTGGTTTCCAGGGGTGAGTTACTGGGTGAGGCTGTCGTCGTGGGTGTGTCGCTCGCCTGCTGATTGGTAAAAGCATCCCGGTTGCGCAATAGTACAGCCGCAATCATCAAGGCTAAAACCAGAACAGCACCGCCTCCCCAGAAGAGCAGTTGTTGCCACCACGGTGTGCCAGGGGGTTCAGATTGCCTGCTGGGATAGGGAACCATCGCCATAGGTATTGATTCCGTCTGATTAGAAGTGGCGGTCATTGTTGGCCTTAAAGAGCTATTTGTGCGTGTCTCTAAAACCGATACAGTACTTTTGGGTCTGGGGGCGGCTATTTCGTTGTAGGAATTGTCTTCGTAGGGGTCTTCGGCTTCTAATCTTGTTTGGGGAATAAACGCGATCGAATTCCCTGCTGCTTTCGGAGCCAGCTCTCGTGAATGGACGGGGCTGGGTAAAATTAGATCTTGTCTATTGATTTGGGGTGGAATCACCATTAACGGGGTCTGAATCGGTCGCCAGTGGTGTTGGCTCAACTCCGGTAGGCGATCGCGTAAATACTGTTCGAGCTTGTCCAAGGTGATGTTGGCGTGATAATAGCTCAGAGCTTCTAAAAGTGCCGTTGTGAATAAGCCATGACCTAGGGCAGCCGCTTCGTGGGAAAATTGGTCAAGTTGGCTCGATAGCACTAGGACAATTCCCATCTGGCGTGCTAATTCTACCAGTTGAGTCCCAACCGGGGCACCCGCTTGCAGTCCCGGTGAGCGGTTGATATCAAAGAAGACGAGGAGGTTTTCATCGCCTTGAGCCTTGAGGGATGCTAAGAGCGATCGCGCGGGTATCGCTGTCCTCGGAATATCCTTGGGGTTGGCGTCAATGGGCAAAAGGTAATCAACGTTTTCCCAACTGACACCATAGCCACTGAAAAAGAACCAACGCCAATTCTGAGAAGTCCCTGAAGTCTGTCCCTTAGCCTCAAGAGAGCGCCAAATATTTTCCCGTGTGGGATAGGCTAACTGGCTACCATTCTGGGGCGACGTGTCGGTGAACAACAGACACTGGTTTGATGGCAAGTCAGCTTGATTGACCCAAAACTTCCATAGCGCCTGTGCATCGGCTTCCCCATAGTTCAGAGGGGGTAAAAACTGATAGTGATTGATGCCGATTGCGACACAAGCGTGATTTGCCATATGCTCTTGGTTTCAGCTATCTGATGAGGTGATTGGATGGGATAGGCTTAGCATTTAAATAAGATGCCCTAAGTTTAGAGCGAATGCCAACTGGAAAAGCTAATCCGTTTATAGTCTATGATTTTTCCTTCATCCTCTAGATGAAAGTTATTCAAGAGAGATTTAATATCAGGAATACTCTGCCCGAAATGCTAACGTTCAGGACTAACAGGGAGTGCGGCGTATGTTGAAATCTAAACAGAGGGCTGTCAATCGTCTTTCAGCCATTGCAGTTGTGCTGAAGCAGGTTTCTGCCGAGCTTTTCCAGTCTATGGCTCAAAAACAGATTGTGCCTTTTGGTTTAATGGCGGTGTTAGGTCTTGTTGGTGTCAGTTGGCTGACGGTTTCTCTGGTTGCTCCACCAAGTGCCCAAGCCTATACAGCACGTCTTAATGTTGCCCTAACCCGTGAAGCTGGTGAATCATTCCAAAGCTTCCTGCGGCGTGCTGAAGCCGTTGCCAGGGCAGCCGCTCAACGCAGCTTCGACCGGGACATCTTGGTGACAGATGTAGCGGTTACTGTGATGGGGCAAAATAATGGTGCGATCGTCCCACTGCTGTCGTTAGAGGTTAGCCGACCATCCTGGAGAAGCCGTCCCGATCCCCAACGTTGGATTACCTACTTTCCCAATACCGACACACTACTCGGATTTGACAAGACCCCAGAGGAACCTGGAATTCAGCCAGGGGGAACCTCACAGCCGATGACAACGCCAACGCCAAGCGCGACCCCGACACCACAGGCTCCGACTGGGCCTAGAGTTATCGAACTCCCAGGCGGAAACCGCCGAATTATCCCAGCTTCTCCTCCTGCCAATGCAGCTCCACCTCCCGCCAATGCAGCTCCATCTGGGACTCCGACTCAACGCGCCACTCCTGCTTCGCCTGCTGCGCCATCCACTCCTTCTGAGAACCAAATCCCTAATATTCCAGGCGCACCTATCCAGAGAGTGCCCCTTCCTCCTCCCCCCTCGGGGCGCTGATCTACCTAGCCTAAGGAACCTGCCGCCTAAAGCAGGTCAATCGCCTAAAATAAAAAGGCTGTCAAAATTTCTGAACTGACGATCATGGCTGTTCCTAAGAAGAAAACCTCCAAATCGAAACGAGACAAACGCAAAGCCACCTGGAAGCGCAAGGCAGCGCTGCAAGCCCAAAGAGCTTTATCTCTAGGCAAGGCTGTTTTAAGCGGACGCTCTAGCTTTGTCTATCCTACTCAAGAGGAAGAAGAGGAAGAAAGCTGACACTAAGTGTGGGACAGTCAGCTGGACAAGGGGGGTCTGATCGTTGAATGAGATTTGGCCCTTATGGCAAAATTCAACGCTACGGTGTGATTAGTACCGATATCACTATCTCTGCTGGAATCATGATAGGGAAATTCTTCCGTAAACCAGAATCAGATCAGAGCGATCGCGTTCCTCCCGGTCAATACCTTACCAAAGGTTTCCCCGTGCTGACTTATGGTCAGACCCCCCAAATCGATATCCCAACCTGGGAATTTCGCGTCTGGGGCTTAGCCAAATCCCAGACCTTTAGCTGGTCTGACTTTATGGCGTTGCCCCAACACGATTTCACGGCTGATTTTCACTGCGTGACGCGCTGGTCTAAACTGGATGTGAAATGGACAGGCATCAAAGTCACAGACTTTATGAGTCTACTAGTGGTCGATCCAAAAGCCACTCACATCATGGAACACTGCTACGGTGGCTACACCACGAACATTCCCCTAGAAGACTTTGTGCGGGAAGAAAACTTTTTTGCTCACACCTTGTTTGGAGAACCGCTACCCGCAGAACATGGAGGCCCGCTGCGCTTAGTTGTGCCTCACCTATACGCCTGGAAAAGTGCTAAATGGCTTAACGGCTTAGAATTCCTCGACCACGAAGAGTTGGGTTTCTGGGAGCGTAATGGCTATCACCGCCGAGGAGAGCCTTGGGCAGAAGAACGCTACAGTTTTTAAGGGAACCCTTCGAGTGGTTTTTGCATGAAGGCGCTGGGGACTGGGTATGTACTGCCCGCCCCTGACCAGTAACCGCTCGTGTCATCGGCGGCTCCACAAGAATGGGTCAATTGTAGCGGCTCTCAATTGCGTAGAGTACACAGGTAGGAACAGGCCGTGCCCTTACAGAATCTCTGTATAACACTCGATTGAGAACCGCTATATTTATGGGAAATCCCTTAAGAGGGTACTAACTGCCGTGATTGTTGCTTCACTTGACCATAAATAGTGGCTTGTTGCAATCGAGTTAAAGCTTCAATGTCATCCAGGTCGTACCGAACCGCAAACATTTGTCGCAGTTGCTCTTCGGTTTCTAGGGTTAGATACCCGGATTGAAGCACCTGATAAACAATCTCACGAATCGTAGACATGACGCCTATTCTTGTTCTGTTCTCTACTTTCTAGCTAGTATCCAGTCTGTAAGGGAAAGAAGCTGTGATTCTCACAATTGAGATTCGTGATATTAATAATTACCTTTAAGTGATTAAGTTATTCCTTATAAGTGATTCAAATCACTACTGCTACTGGTATATGACTGTAGTAACTATTTCAGTAACTTGAGATTGCCTTTGTAGGGTGCGTATCTCGGCTTTAAATCTAGCAGAAAAGACCGATTGATACGCAGTTGCATTCATACGTAGAACATTCATTTTCTCCGCGTCCCCGCCTCCCCGTGTCCCCGTGTCTGTCTCAACTACTATGTTTGAACGCAACTCGGTATGAGTAAAGTTTTTGATGTAAGCTCACTTATTCCTTTACGCTACCCAGAGGTGCTGGGAAAATCGCCGAGCAAAGTTTACCAGCACGATCGCAAAGAAGACCATTGTGGCGTATCCCCAACGAGGATAACGTTTGAGCAGCATACCAAGCGCGATCGACAGTGAGACAATCCCGTAAGCATAACGCTGAGCAGACGCCGCACCTCCAGAAGCTATGATTAATGCCAAGGAGCAACAGCCATAGGTAAGAGCAATTAGGCTAAGTTGATAACGTAAGTGCCACAACAGGTAGGCACCACCGAAGACGGAAACAAAAAGAATCAACGCATCACCGTCCAAGAGCCATAAAGCTAACCATAAAGTCCAAGCGCTATTGTACTTTTTGTGTACATCAGTACCGTATTCATAGCCCCTCAGGGCAATGGTTTCGTACCTTGGACTGTCAGAATAAGAGAAAACACTCCAATCAGGGGCGGGGACAATGCCTCCGGGTGGAGTCGGTAGGGAGGGGGCAATCAGCAACATAGTTACCGCAATCACAAGTCGGCTGAGTAGCCACAGGAGAGATGCAAAGAGAAACGCATCCCTCCATAACGTTTTACGGTGGCTCATCTGACTTCTAAGCATAGGCTTGAGTTTTATCCAGCTAGTCTTGCTTGGGTAATATGGATCGGAATGCTTGACTAGGTTGGTGGGTGATTCGGAGTAAAGTTGACGCCAATTAGATTGAGTGATGACCGCGCATTAGCGTAGCGAGACGAAATCTAGCGCACCATCCTACCCTACGGGTTTTGCTTCGCCACAAAGGCGATCGCAAATTTATTTTGCCCAATTCTCTCTAATTTTCTATCATTGGGCTATAGAAATTAGTGGCTATTTTCAGATGAGTCGGCTTCTGACCAGGCAGATATCTATAGTGACCATCTTGTTGAAGAACAATACTAGGGCGCAAGAGAACTTTTAAAAATTTATGATTGACTTGTTAGCTGCACTGACCCCAGCCTTAGTTTTTCCAAGTAATGATAGCAGTGTCATGTTATCTTCGCCATTTACTACCCAGCCCAACACTCTTCCTAACGCAGCCACGTATCCTGAGCAAGAGCCTGTTTCTTCAATGGATTTCCAAGAATTAAACTTGATATCTGCGGCATTAGCTAAGTCGATTTTTGGAACATCCCCAATCGCCCAATCTCTGGCTCAAGGCGGTAGTAAACCCAGGTTACAGACAGAACCTACTAAACCTGAGGAACAGCCGTTTGAACCTAAAAATGTGCCATTAGAACCGCTGCAAGTCACAAATCGGAAACCTCCTTCAGCGCCCGGTATCTCTATCCTTACTCCATCAGCGTATGGCCAATCTTGGGGCAGTGCGTCTATTGGGGTAGGTTTGCAATCTCGGACTCGCTTTAGTGAAAAAGCTGACGGAGTGTTGGGACTTGGCATTGGCTTGGGTAATGCTCAAGAATCAGTTGGGTTAGATATTGGTTTGACTTTCGTTGATTTGATAGGAAATACGGCACAAGATGGTACTCTTAGCCTCAAGTTACACCGTCGCCTTCCCGAAGATTTTTCCGTGGCGGTAGGAGTCAAGAATTTAATTCGATTTGGTGACACGGATAGTGGAACCGGATATTACGGAGTTGTAACTAAAAGATTTGGGCTACAAGAAGATGTACAAAAGCCTTTTAGCCAAGTTTTTGTTTCTGCTGGCGTAGGGAGCGGGCAATTTCGTTCTGAATTAGATATTAGTCAGGCTCGCGATTCGGTTGGAATTTTCGGTAGTGTAGCAGTACGCGTGGCTGAACCCATTAGTGCGATCGCAGAATGGTCAGGTCAAGATTTAACCCTCGGACTATCGATTGTCCCCTTACGGGATATTCCTCTAGTGATTACCCCAGCCGTAACCGATATTACAGGAAATGCCGGAGACGGTAGCCGATTTATTTTAGGAATTGGCTATGCTATCTCTTTTTAATTAATTTTGAAGTGATTTGTTTAGCTGTGCCGTTTGAACTATAAACAGAATGTAGGCTTAATCAAACTCTTACTCGAATAAACTTCTATGAAATCTCTTCGTTCTCTAATAGTTATATTTTTTTGTACTCTCCTCTTCGTGATTTGTTTGAAATCTGTTCAAGCTCAAACAGGAAATCAATCTGATACGACCGGACCTGATCCCCAAGAATTTAATAATCAATCCGATACAACTGGAAATGATCCTCAAGAACTTGTCAAACCAGAGGCTAATACTCCTTTAGGAAATAGTGGAGGAGCCACAATTGACCGCAAAGCCTTTGATAGTAGTTTTGAAGGCGCAGGAATTAATGAAGCCATTAATTTATTTGAAGAATCTCAAGCTGTACAATTTGGTCAATATCTCGGGGTAAACTTCTTCGGAGAGGTGGCTACAGCTCAAGAAATTTCTCAATCTTTGGATGAACTCTATCGCCAAAGAGGAAGAAAATCAGCGATTATTTATGTAGTTTCTCTCAAAAACCAACTACAACTACTACTTATCCTCGCTAACAATCAGCCGATTCGGAAAGTTATTCTGGAAGCTAATCGCGAACTTGTACAAAAAACCGCTAAAGAGTTTCGCTCACAAGTAACGGATCGGGGAAAGCAGAACGGATACCAAGATTCTGCCCAAAAACTTTATCAGTGGATTATTGCTCCTTTGGAATCCGTGCTCAAGGCGAATCAGATCGATTCTTTAGTCTTCTCACTGGATTCTGGTTTGCGGTCTATTCCCCTAGCCGCACTCTATGATGGAAAACAGTTTCTCATTGAGAATTATAGTGTCTCTATCATCCCTAGCTTTAGCCTGACAGACACCCGTTATGTCCCAATTGCAAATAAGAAAATGCTAGCGTTAGGGATATCAAAAAGTACACAGGGAAAAGCTCCATTACCAGCTGTAGCAACGGAAATAGCTCTATTGACAAATAGTCTTTGGACGGGTCAAAAACTGCTTAATGAGCAATCGACAATTGATAATTTTGAAGCAATCAGCCGTCAAGGACACTTTGGGATTATTCATATGGCGACCCATGCTGAGTTTAAACCAGGTGCTATTCATAACTCTTACATCCAGTTTTGGAATGCCAAACTAGGGTTCGATCAAATGCGGCAATTATCACAAGTTTTGGAGTGGCAACAAGATCCAAAAGTAGAACTAATGGTTTTGAGTGCTTGTAGAACTGCCTTAGGAGATAAAGAAGCTGAATTGGGATTCGCTGGATTAACCATTCAAACAGGAGTAAAAACTGCATTGGGTAGCCTTTGGTATGTCAGTGATGAAGGTTCCTTAGCACTGATGACTAAATTTTATGAACAGTTAAAAACTGCACCGATTAAAAGTGAAGCCCTCCAGCAGGCACAGTTAGCAATACTCAAAGGGCAAGTTCGACTAGAGGAAGGACAGTTACAACTCGATAGGGAAAGGCAGCTACCACTTTCTCCAGAACTTAGCAAGCCAAATCATAGGAACCTATCTCATCCTTACTATTGGTCTGCCTTCATGATGATTGGCAATTGGAACTAAATGTCTAATGCAGGCATGATTATCGATGATTTAGGAGTGCATTCCGTTCAAACAAATAGACTTTTTGTAGGGGCTTACAGCCAGAAAGTCTCTGCAAGATAGGGATGCTCTCGGGTCTATTTTGTTAAGTGCTTTTTCAAACCTTTCTATTGAATTATTGAGGGATTCATCTTCCATTAATTTAACTCTCACTCATTGTCTATTCAGTAAGTTTTCCAGGCTTTGATTGGTTGAAGATTAAAGCCTAGTAAAATTTTTTCCTGATTCGATAAATCTCCAATGATTACCTTCATCGGTTCAGGCAGTTTCCGTACTAAGGTAGGGAGAGCTACAATTTGGTTTTGCTTGGCAAGGTTGGGATTTTCCATAAGGTCAATCACTTCGATACGATATTGACCATTCAGGTGTTCTTGACAGATTTTTTTTAGGTTAGCAAACGCTTTTAAAGATTTAGGAGTTTGCCCAGCAACATAGAGCTGCAATTCCCAAAATTCTGGTTCTCTAACATTGCTTTCTTCTTGAAATTCCATTGGCTCCTCCTTTAACGCTCTGCATGATGAACTTGGGGCAAGTCGCACCCAGTAAAAAGTAAAAATATCAAACGTTCAGGTGAGGTCAGAGCCCCATCTGAACGTTAATTACAAATTATAAATTAAGAATTAGGAATTTTTAATCGTTTTGCCATTCATCGTCGCCGATTAAATCGGCAATACGGTCTCTCAGTAGAAAGTCGTACTCTTCCAACTCAAGCTCAACACGAGCCCATTCACTGGCTGGAATAAATTGGCAAAGAGTATAGATGCATTGTTGACGACTAATAACATTTCTGTTTACAAGGCGACGGGCTTGTTTTTGGATAACTTCTATAGAGTACCGAGATGATTGAATCATATTGACCCTCTTTTATTATCTGGCAGAAGTTAGGATAACCCCTGTTGCTTTGGAATAGCTTCAGCCTGAGGAAAGGAGATCAATAAAAAATAAATCTGTATCTAGAAATACATTTTCAAATATTTTTTGTGTTAATTTATACAGCTTAAGCCTCTTCCTGTTGTACGTGCTGCCTGTTAGTTTTTGTAATCGCCTATCTATTATCTATAGCGTTTCTCGGACTCATGATGTACATCCTAATTGTGCTATTTCATGTCACACAAAGAAGAGAGAAAAATTGACTGTACATCACAAGCATGAGAATTGCTATATACTCAACTAGAATGATGCCAAAAGGATTTTCATACTTACTTGCTCCTCGCGCTTGAATCACGATGGATTTTAGTCAATTGCTTGTTGAAAAAATAGACGCGATCGCAGCAAACTGGGTTGAGGCCGTTCGCATTGAGCGGCAGATACCGAGTGCCGATAATTTACCCCTTATTTGGATAACCGAGGGCTTCAATTACAGCACCAAGTCTGAGGTAACCAGGTCGGAAATCGTGACTTCACTCGCTGATGCAGTGAGCTTCGTCAACAACAAACATGGAGGGTTTTGCATTCCGCAAGCGTTCCAGGTCTCGGAGTTGTTGAATTGTTTGGGCGCGAGGAACAGGAAATCCATTTCTTCCTGTTCCAGCGCCTCGAATGCCTCCTCCCGCTCAGCAGTCGGGCTGGTAGAGTTAACCACTGCTGCCTCACCCACCTCCTGCTGGGCGATTGACTCAACCTGATCGCGTTGCAAGGCAGCCAGTTATCTAATTTCAACCCTGTCTTCTTCAGGCTTGCGGAACAGATTGGCTAGACCTATCAGACCAAGCAATCCCAGCCAGCCCCAATCAGAATGGCGATCGCGTCTCGCAGGACTAACACCTTGGTAAGAGGTAGTGCCTGAAGTCGTGCTATCAGGCGTTGTGGTCGTAGTTGTGGTCGTAGTTGTGGTCGTATCTGAAGTCGTGCCACCTGGCGCTGTAGTCGTACCTGAAAGTGAATCGCCAGGAGCCGTGCTGCTGCCAGAAGTTGTGCTACCCGAGCCACTACCCGTACCGGAAGTTGTGCCACTAGTTCCCGTGCCAGAAGTTGTACTACCTAAGCCACTAGCTCCTGTACCGGAAGTTGTGCTACCCGTGCCTGTGCCAGAAGTTGTACTCCCCAAGCCACTAGTTCCCGTACCGGAAGTTGTGCCACTAGTTCCCGTGCCAGAAGTTGTACTACCTAAGCCACTAGTTCCCGTACCGGAAGTTGTGCTACCTGAGCCTGTGCCAGAAGTTGTACTACCTAAGCCACTAGTTCCCGTACCGAAAGTTGTGCTACCTGTGCCGGAAGTTGTGCCAGTAGTTCCCGTGCCAGAAGTTGTTCCACTAGCTCCACTACCTGTGCCAAAAGTGCCGCTACGAACTCCCGTGCCTGTGCCGGAAGTTGTGCTACCTGTGCCTGTGCCTGTGCCAGAAGTTGTGCTACCTGTGCCTGTGCCGGAAGTTGTGCTTGTGCCGGAAGTTGTGGTACCTGCTCCTGTATCTGTGCCGGAAGTTGTTCTTGTGCCGGAAGTCGAACCAGCCGAACTCCCGCTAGTTTGGGCAGAAGTAGGCGTAGTTAAGGGCATAGTGGCTAAACCCAGAGTTAAGGCACCAACCCAAGCAATTTTGGATACATCAGAAGGTTTCATAGTTATGCTTCTTCTCTTCTTATAAAGCTTGAAAATTTTGCTCTTCAAAAACAGTCTCTTTTCCTTCATTCGTTACTGAACTGAGAAGAGATACTTGATGAATAGGAAGCGCCCATTTACGAACGCCAATGCTTAGCATTGATCAACACCCTTGAATCACTCAACAAATTCCTATTTTTCTAAATCACAAGTACTCTTTGAGAAGCATAACTGTTTCTGTCTATTCCAACTTCTACCAAAGGAATAAATCTTGTTCTACCTAGGGAATTGCTTAAGGTTAATTTAGCTTGTAAGTACCAATACAAGTTACTCCTTGAGAATGAGCGAAGTCTGCTACAAGTCTCCGCTAAGGTTGACTTCCTCTGTGCCTTCTTATGTCCTGAAGTAGGTGTGCTAAGCTGTTGTTCCTTCAAAAGATTGTGCAGATGGGCAAAACGCCCATTCCACACAAATTATAAAAAATTGCTCAGCCAAAACTGAATGCCTTTTAGTTTACTGATGTATAAGGCTTTATTTATAAAGTAAATATTAATGGAGAGTAGGGTGTCTTAGGCGAATAGTTTTAGGAAACATTACAACAGGTATATTGGTTTTACTTGTGTATTTTGATTTTTTTGGCTGAAGAGCTAAGGCTTTTGAAACGAGATAGACAAGCTTCAAGATGAGGGCAATCTTCGCAACACAGTTCTTTTCCAGGATTGGAACACCCGCAGGGCGGATTTAAGAAACACTGTTCAGGATTTTTGGCGGTATCTGGATCTTTTAGTACGATGCCCAACGCCGTTTCTCGGCAAAAAAGTATTAAACCTTGGTAAAGCATAACTTTTGTTCTTACTACTTCCTTAATTCCTACTGAACATGGATTTCATCGTTAATGGGAGATCAGTGCCAGTATTAACTAATCTCTCTTACCTATATTGATGTTTGCCTGAACTTCAGTTCAACTGAATGGTAACTGTTACCAATAAGACCTGCCTCTAGCCACGGGAAGAGTGACTATTAACAAAACTTGGGTCAATTTCAATCTCAGTCTAGAGACAGGTTATTTAGAGGAGCGTGTGCGCTATCTGAATCACGGCGAGACTTATACCTTTAATGTGTTCCCCAGCTTGTGGCAGCAGGTCTTGTTCGTATCGGTGCGATCGCTCTGTTCATCGTAGGTGCAAAGAGCGCTGCTCACAAGAGGACTAAAGTCCTCACTACAAACTCTCCACATATTATGGTTCTATTGCCGGATACCCTATGACCTTACAGCGCCGTGAAGTTTATATTAAGGTTAGCGACTGAGTAGTGTTCCAGATAATGTATAAATTTAAGTTATATTTACGATGGATTTCCGTGCTTACACAGTTAGAAAATTCTTAGAAACGGTTAATACGTTTGGTTACCTAGCCCATAAGTCTCCATTTCTCTAGACTTCCTTACTTAATGAGTATTTACGTTGATAAGTTTTAATAACACTTAAATTGATAAAGAGTTGATAAAGATATAGTGATATTCACATTTTTGGTCTCATCAACTCTATTATTTGGTTGTCCATAGAATGGGTATTCAGAACTAGCGTTAGCTTGTGGAAGAGTTAGGTCGCTAGTTCTGTTTCTTACTTTTATTACCTAATTTCAAAGTCGATAGGCTTTGAGGCTGAGCAACGGGAATATTTATCCCTTCAGTAGGGAAATCAAATTATAGCCTTGATGGTTCTATTGGACAAGAGAGCTATAAAAAAAACTCGTTCGTTTCGTCCTTCTGGCTACCGCCTCGCTTCTGAAAGAACAAGAAATTGAGTCTAGATTCTACATAATTAGCCTACTCCCGCTTGGTAGCGATCGCTCTCTTATAGCCAAGCCTTGCTCAGTTTCTTCAGAAACTCCTCATAAGCCTTATTGATAGCCTGCATAGTGGATATTGCACTAGCAGAACGGTTGATATCAGGGTGGTACTGCCGCGCCAATCGACGGTAAGCCAGCTTAACTTCGTCTGGATGAGCATCACTATCGACACCCAACACTCTCCACCATTCCCCAGATGATAGAGAATCAGATTCATTACCACCAAGTATTCGACACCAAATCTTAATAGTGCCCTTGTTTCCACCACTGATCAGAGTTTGTCCATCAGGACTGAAGGCAACGGGACTGCACCCCGGCAGGGTTTGGATGAGTTTACCCGTGTAAATATTCCAAAGTTTAACTTCTTTCATGCTGCCGCTAGCCAGGATATGTCCATCAGGCGTCATGGCAACGGAAAAAACCTCGGTTGATTGATTATTTATTGTACGAAGTACTTCTCCACTTTGGAGGTTCCACCATTTAAGCGTACCGTCTGTGCTACCACTCGCTAAAGTATTGCCCTCAGGACCGATAGCAACACAAGTCACCCAACTAGAATGTCCAGAAAGAATGCGGGGTTGTGCAAAACTGCCTATAGACCAAATCCTGATAGTTTTGTCTGCACTACCACTCACGAGAGTTTGACCATCTGGAGTAATAGCAATAGACCAAATTGTGTCTGAATGTCCATTTAGGGTACGTTTAAATTCTCCCGTGTACCCACCCCATAATCGAATAGTCTTATCACCACTCGCACTAGCAATAATTCTGCGATCGCGGCTGAAGACAACAGAGGAAACAAAGCCTAAATGGCTGTAAGGAGAGTTTTGATAAAGAAAGCTGCCAATTACTTCCTTTGTGTCGATCCGCCAACCGCTAATTTTGTTATCGAAGCCACCAGCAATCAGCATTTTTCCATCCGGACTAATGGCAACAGTAGAAACCTCCCCTGCCTGCCCAAAGAAGGTGAAAATCCGCTTTCCTGTTTTGAGATTCCACAGGCTAACTGTTCTATCCTGACTCCCACTAGCAAGCGTCTGTCCATCGGAGCTAATAGCGATGGAATTAACTGAACCTGAGTGTCCTTTGAGCGTGCCTACAGGTTTCCAAATTTGAGGTGGTTGAGCCTCAATAGAAAAAATTTCGGCTGTAATTTCAGGAGTACTTGATTGGCTCTCCTGGGATGCTGCATTAGCGGCGAAGTTTTCAGAGTTTGAAGATGAGTTGAGGGTTGGATTAGAGGAAATTGCTGGTGCAACATCAGGATGAGCAGAATTTTTAGTCCCCACTTTAGCCTTTAACTCTGCTAACTCCTCTTCGATTTCCAGGGCAGCAAATTTTTGCTTCCAAACCCATTCACCATAAACCGGATCTAACTCTAGAAGTGCCTGAGTGTAAGCTTCCATTTCCAGCACTTTACTTTCCATGCGCCCAAATGCATCTATAGCACCCGCCATTCGTTGCCCTGGCTCTTGTTTGAACGCCTTGTACAAACCATAAACACCAAGTCCAACCACTCCTCCAGCCGCTGCCATTGTACCCATACCAATGCCAACGGCTCCGAATCCTCCAGCTAATCCCATTCCGCCCACTGTAGCAGACATACCAGCACCCCCTAAGGCACCTATTCCGATCGCACCAAAAGCTGTCGAATCTCCATCTGCGATCGCACAAAAAGCTCCATAAGCCGCTGCACCAGCAACCGCCCCAGCCATTGTAACTGGAGCCATACCAATACCAACGGCACCAAATCCTCCAGCTAATCCCATCCCGCCAGCTGTGGCAGATACTCCAGCGCCAGTAGCTGCACCACCAGCCATAAACACGACACTTTCTGCTGAAATTTCTGCCATTAGTTTTGCCCCTTGGGTAACTTAGATTGCTCCCAGGCTAAACTTCAGTTCCCGGTTGCCGCATCGTGACAATTACTGAAATATAGCGGTTCTCGGTTGGATGCGGTACACTCTGACCTCTCTGGAAAACCTGTCTCCTACTCTCTTTGTGAGGCTTTGATTCTTTTTCTTGACAAATTAGGGCTTCCTCTGTGAGAAAAAACGGTAGAGAAGATTGACCATCTCTACCGTTTAATTTACGCACGGGCGTATTGCTATACGCCTCTATTCCACATTAATCACTAATTACTCAACCGCCTGAGGCAAGAGTTCTCGCTTCTCTCCTGGCAGCACTTTGACATTACCGCCCTCATCCACATCTACAGTAGCGAGATCGCCGTCTTTGATGTGCCCGCCGAGAATTTGCTCTGCTAACACATCTTCTAACAGGCGCATGATAGCCCGACGCAGGGGTCTTGCACCATAAGCGGGGTTGTACCCTTCTTCCACCAGGCGGTCTTTGAACCGTTCGGTGACTTCCAGGGTGATGCCTTGCTCGTTCAGGCGACCAAACACTTCCTTGAGCATGATGTCGGCAATTTCCTTCACCTCGTCTCTGTTCAACTGACGGAAGACGATAATCTCATCGAGACGGTTGAGGAACTCTGGACGGAAGTATTGCTTGAGTTCTTCGTTCACCAGTGAACGGATGCGGTTGTACTGAGACTCAGCTTGATTCTCGCTAAACTCAAAGCCAATACCACCACCACCTTTCTCAATCACCTTAGAACCGATGTTCGAGGTCATGATCAGCAGTGTGTTCTTGAAGTCCACTGTACGACCCTTAGCATCGGTCAGACGCCCGTCTTCCAAAATTTGCAACAGCATGTTGAAGACATCAGGGTGAGCTTTTTCGATTTCATCGAACAGCACTACCGTGTAAGGACGACGACGTACCGCTTCAGTTAATTGACCACCTTCGTTGTAGCCGACATAGCCTGGAGGCGAACCAATCAGTTTAGAAACGGTATGGCGCTCCATGTACTCCGACATATCCAGGCGAATCATCGCTTCCTCGGAACCGAAGAAGTAAGATGCCAAGGACTTCGCCAATTCGGTCTTACCCACACCGGTCGGTCCAGAGAAGATGAAGCTGGCGATTGGACGGTTGGGGTTCTTTAACCCTACCCGTGCTCGACGAATCGCACGACTTACCGCCTTCACCGCCTCCTCTTGACCAATCAGACGCTGGTGTAGGGTGTCTTCCATGTGCAGCAGCTTCTCCGACTCGGATTCGGTAAGCTTGTTCACCGGAACTCCTGTCCAGGACGCTACGATTTGGGCGATATCTTCTTCATCTACCACAGGCCCTGGCTCATCACTACCGGAGTCTGTCTTTTTGCTTTGAGCGATCGCGCGAATTTCGGCCTTGATTTCCATTTCGCGATCGCGCAGTTCTCCAGCCCGATCAAAATCTTGCGATCGCACTGCATCATCCTTCTCTTTAAGAACCTGACGCAGTTCCTTATCCAACTCTTTCGCGGCGGGTGGGAGTTGGGAGTTAATCAAGCGCACCCGCGAACCTGCCTCATCCACGAGGTCAATCGCCTTATCTGGCAGGTAACGGTCAGAAATATACCGATCCGAAAGCTTCGCTGCCGCTTCCAGGGCGCTGTCCAAGATTTTCAGCTTATGGTGTTGCTCATAGCGTTCGCGCAATCCATAAAGAATTTCAATCGTTTCTTCCACCGTCGGTTCACCCACCATCACGGGTTGAAAACGACGCTCTAATGCTGCATCTCGTTCAATATGCTTGCGGTACTCATCCAGCGTTGTCGCGCCGATGCACTGTAATTCACCCCGTGCCAGCGCGGGTTTGAGGATGTTAGCCGCATCAATGGCACCTTCGGCAGCACCAGCGCCAATCAAAGTATGGACTTCATCAATCACCAGGATCACATTCCCGGCTTGACGAATTTCATCCATAATCTTCTTGAGGCGCTCTTCAAATTCACCCCGATACTTGGTACCCGCGACCAACAGCCCGATATCCAAAGTTACAACCCGCTTCTCTTCGAGAATGTCGGGCACATCATTGTTGGCAATTCGTTGGGCTAACCCTTCTGCGATCGCTGTTTTCCCTACCCCTGGTTCCCCAATTAAAACTGGGTTATTTTTTGTGCGGCGACCCAAAATCTGGATGACCCGCTCAATTTCCTTAGCTCGTCCCACCACAGGGTCAAGCTTCCCTTCCCCAGCCATCTGGGTTAGGTTCGAGCCAAATTCATCTAGGGTTGGCGTCTTAGTACGACCACTGGTTGCCCCACTCGTGACTTCCGCCGTTTCTCCCAGCATCCGAATTACTTGGGTTCTGACCTTGGTCAGGTCTACACCTAGGTTTTCCAACACCCTAGCCGCGACCCCTTCGCCTTCCCGGATTAACCCAAGCAGTAAATGCTCAGTACCAATATAGTTATGTCCCAGTTGGCGAGCTTCTTCGAGCGATAGCTCCAGAACCCGCTTTGCTCTGGGGGTAAACGGAATTTCTACCGCAACGAAGCCGGAACCCCTGCCAATGATTTTCTCGACTTCGATGCGAGCGTCTTTGAGGTTGACACCCATCGATTTGAGAACCTTAGCAGCGACGCCTGTTCCCTCTCCAATAAGACCCAGAAGGATTTGCTCCGTGCCTACAAAGTTGTGCCCCAGGCGACGTGCCTCTTCCTGGGCCAGCATGATCACCTTAATGGCTTTTTCTGTAAAGCGTTCAAACATTGGCGTACTTCCATCACCTGTTGCGTGCCCGTGTACGCTGATTCTAGCATAGGGAATTCCACCGACTGTCTATTTCGAGACAACCAGTGGAACTGTTTTGATCTGGATTTCCCTACTCTTTAGGTAGAGAGATTAGGATTGTGGCTTTTTTTTTTATGTTTAATTAATCATTTTGGTATGGCTTCAACGGTTTGCTGACAAGGATTTGAGCTTTTCTTCATTCGAGGACTTCCGGATTGGGGACTCCCGTACTGGGTTGGAGGTTGGAGATTAGAAGGTTGAAGATTGAAGGTTAGAAGGTTGAAGGTTAGAACCGTGATATTTCCAACTTTCCCACTTTTTAACTTGCCAAATTTCAACCTTTATTCCCCATCTCTAGATTCCCTAAAGTGAGATAACTGCCAGCCACAATAGTGCAGGCGCTGATGAGCTTGCTGATAGCAGTTGGCAAGCATTTCCTCGAAGTCCTGTTTTTGCAGACCACCACGCCAGAGAATCAGGGCATCTTCACCAGTATCTTTGTAATAGCGTCGGCGTCGCCCTGCTTCAATGAAGCCAAACTTTTGATAAAGAGACAGCGCGGCTTGATTGGATGGCTTCACCTCTAGGGTTGCCCACTCCAACCGACGCTTTTTGGCATCCCGTAGTAAAGCATACAGGAGTAATTGACCCAGCCCTTGGTGCTGGTAGTCCGGATGCACCGCAAGAATCGTAATGTGAGCCTCCTCCAAAATTGACCAGTAACAACCTAACCCAATTAGGGCATTTGTCCGGTTCGGTGCGGTTTCAGAATCCGCTGTTGGAGAGTTTTGAGTCAGGACTTCGGACAATGGAGCCTGAAATCCGGATTCCCCTTGTTCGCTTGCTGCTTCTAAAATCAGCAATTGACTGTTGGGGCTTTCTAACTCTCGCTCGTAACCCGACCGCGTCCACAGACCCCCGAAGCACAGCTGGTCTAGTTCCACTACAGCATTCAACTGCTCTAGGGTTAGCGGTTTAAGTTTTAAGAAAGTCACAGCCCTCAATTGTACACTGATTAACGGGACGCTCTCTTGGGCTTGTAATGCCAACCAAGGATAATAATTCCATTATGCTTTCGACTGACACGGCTGAGGCTGAAAATTCTGGACGTCACTATCTCCCCTCATCTAGCACCGGAGATACTCCTGGCTCACCTAATCAGGAACTATTACCGCTTACTGCCACAGTCAACAGCCGTGACGGCTTAGAAATTGGTGGTTGTGATGTGATGACGTTGGTGGAGCGATTTGGTTCCCCACTTTATATTTTGGATGAGGTAACACTGCGAACGGCTTGCCGTCAATATAGAGAGGGCTTTGCTCGATACTATCAAGGGGAATCCCAGGTTCTTTATGCCTCCAAAGCCTGGAATTGTTTGGCTGTTTGTGCCATTGTGGCCTCGGAAGGCTTGGGGATCGATGTCGTATCGGGGGGTGAACTCTACACAGCTCTAGAAGCTGGTGTCCGTCCTGAAAAAATTTATTTCCACGGCAATAACAAATCCAGGGCTGAACTCGGACTAGCCATTGAAAGTGGTTGCACGATTGTCGTGGATAACTGGCTGGAGTTACATACCCTCAAAGAGTTGAAGGTTGAAAGTTTTAAGGGTGAAGGTTCAACCCAAACCAACCTGCAACATTCAACCCTGAACCAACCAGCTAACCTTAAACCCGAAGCTATTCGGATTATGCTCCGGCTGACCCCAGGTATTGAGTGCCATACCCACGAGTATATTCGCACGGGTCATCTGGATAGCAAATTCGGCTTTGATCCCAACGACTTAGACCAGCTTTTTGCTTTCGTCAGTCAGCACCCGACTCTCAGCTGCATCGGTCTACACGCCCACATTGGGTCTCAGATTTTTGAGCGCCAACCCCACCAAGATTTGGCAGGTGTGTTAGTGGATTTTATGAGTAAAGCCGCTGGCTACGGTTTATCGATTCAAGAACTCAATGTCGGGGGTGGCTTGGGAATTCGTTACACAGAATCAGACGATCCCCCCAGTATTGACAACTGGGTAAAGGGCGTCTCGGAAGCTATCATGAGCGCCTGCTCTAAAGCACAGCTACCGCTACCGAAGCTACTCTCAGAACCGGGGCGATCGCTCATTGGTTCAGCCTGTGTTACAGCTTATACGGTGGGGAGTCGTAAGGTAATTCCCGAGCTCCGAACTTATATCACAGTCGATGGTGGTATGTCCGATAATCCGCGCCCCATTACCTACCAGTCTTTGTAT
>NZ_DATNPA010000617.1:0-2786 GCF_036703385.1 Allocoleopsis sp.
GAAAACTCCCAAGGAATGTTAATTTGCTTAGGAATCCGGCTTTGCACCGGCAACTGACGCAACGAGAGTTTGCGATTGACAAAGAAGACAAGCGCTGGTTGGTCAGTTCTGTGACCTGCTACTCGTTTCATCGTAATCCCGAAGCCATTAATGCAGTCACACTGACCTGTCAGTTGTAGAAAAAGAGGTCTAGCTGTGCGAACAATTCGCACCAAATCTTGGGCTGTTGCTCTTGCCATTTTTTAAACTTCCTGATTATTAAAAAACTCAAAACAGGAGCAATTTAGTAGAGCATGTCAACGAGAGTAGGTTGGGTTGAGGAACAGACCCAACTCTAAGGTTTTTCTGTTGGGTTTCGCTATCGTTCAACCCAACCTACATGAGTGTTAGTGCTTGCCATCACCTGCTCCCGTCCAAAATCAAAAGGGAGAATAAGTCAAGGCTTTCGATCTCTGCTGAAAATTCAATGGAAAATCTTTATTGGTCGCTCGATCGACCTGATGAACAGTATCTATACGGTTCGTACTATCGATGTTGCCAACTTGGCAGAAATTTTTACGAGCTCAAGTACTTGGCGTTAGCAACGTCGGGAGCATCGGCATGCGCCTAGCGCCCAGTGCAAGCAGGCAGAAGACCGGTTAAAAAGCTCGGAAAGTTCCAGTAAACTCAACTTCTACTGGATAGCCTTCAATTTCAGTAGGAATTTGTCCAACGAGCGCAGATGCTGCCCGATCGACATAAACCTTAATACACTTTTGTTGACCTTCTTTGGTAAGACTAATTCCTACGCCTGTGACTCCTGGCATTGCCATGAGCTGCGTTTCCCATTCAGCTTTAACTTCTTGAATTGTTTTATTACTCATGGGACTGCTCTCTCGCTGGATTGCCGGTTCGGTTGCCGAAATCGATGGCTGATGCTCAGTGACGTAAGCAGAGATAGCTGAAAAGCTCACTAAGACAGTGAGGAAGACTAAAATTAGTAGCTCTCTTACTACGCCAAATCTTTGGAGTCGCATGGCTTGATTCAAGTAGTATTGAGCGTCGATAGAGGCACCTTTAGTCATATATTAGTGTGGCAATCGTTTGATGGTTGAACTTGGAAACAATTTTCAACATGAAGAGATAACATCCATCATCGATCGCGTACTGGAAACCCAACAATCTGTCAGCCCATCCGCACAAGCCAAGCAGAAATTCTAGCAGAGCGATCGCATCTGTATATCTTCCCTATCTCAAAGCAAAAGAAAAAGGCAAGAGGCACAACTTGAATTGCCTTTTGCCTTTTATTCACATCCCCAACCTAAGAAGGGGTTAATTTGCTCAGCTTTAACGGTCTACCGATCCCATAATGATGTCAATACTGCCGAGAATCGCCATAATATCGGCAACCTTAACGCCTCGTAGTATATGGGGTAAGATTTGCAGGTTGTTGAAGTCAGCAGCACGAATCTTAAAACGCCAAGGGAAGACATTATCGTCCCCCACAATAAACACGCCTAATTCGCCTTTACCGCTTTCCAAACGGACATAGTGTTCGCCCGCAGGAATCTTGAAGGTAGGAGCAATTTTCTTACCAACAAATTGGTATTCAAAATCATTCCACTGGGATTTCTTCCCTTCTGCCATCCGCTTGGCTTCCAGGTTCTCATAAGGTCCCCCAGGCAACCCTTTCAACGCTTGACGCAGAATCTTGACCGACTCGCGCATCTCGCGAATCCGTACTAAATACCGGGCAAAGCAATCTCCCGCCGTCTCCCACTGAACTTCCCAGTCAAAGTCGTCGTAGCACTCATAGTGGTCAACTTTCCGCAAATCCCACTTCACGCCGGAACCCCGCAGCATAGGACCCGATAGTCCCCAGTTAATCGCTTCATCGCGGGTAATGGTACCAACGCCCTCTACCCGTCGCCGGAAGATGGGGTTATCGGTAATGAGGCGCTCGTACTCGTCTACTTTGGGCATAAAGTAGTCACAGAAGTCCAAGCACTTATCGACCCATCCATAGGTCAGATCCGCGGCTACTCCACCAATACGGAAGTAGTTGTTGTTGACCATGCGATAACCTGAGACAGCTTCCCACAGGTCATAAATCAACTCCCGTTCGCGGAAGATGTAGAAGAAAGGCGTCTGGGCACCCACATCAGCCATGAACGGTCCTAACCACAGCAGGTGGTTGGCAATCCGATTCAATTCCAGCATGATGACGCGGATGTAGCTGGCACGTTTCGGTACCGCAATATCCGCTAACTTTTCTGGTGCATTGACAGTAATTGCCTCATTAAACATCCCCTCGGCATAATCCCACCGACTAACGTAGGGAACGTACATGATGGTTGTGCGGTTTTCGGCAATTTTCTCCATGCCTCGGTGCAGGTAGCCAATTACCGGTTCGCAATCAACCACATCCTCGCCATCTAGGGTGACGATGAGTCGCAGAACCCCGTGCATGGAAGGATGGTGAGGTCCCATGTTGAGAACCATGGTTTCTGTCCTTGTTTCGATTTTTGCCATAAATGAGCAGTTCCCTTTTGGAGCAGGTTGGACAGTTGCAACAAGAGACAGTCAGCTTCAATAACAGAGCGGTAGTCTGTTGATATTTAACAATGGTTAACAGGCTACAGACAACTCGCAACGTCGCTTATGGTCAATATTTGATAGCTTTATGGCAGTAGGTCTGGTGCCTATTTATTTATTTTTGTTGCATCTGTTTTAATTATATGGAGAGTGAGGCTCAAAGGACGATCGCATCGACGTTCCTACACGTTTCGGTGCTGAGTCGGGAGTTA
>NZ_DATNPA010000618.1:0-2598 GCF_036703385.1 Allocoleopsis sp.
GGGGTGCCTTGTGCCGATTTGTAGCGAAAGCAGCTAACAGCACAGAAATAGACGACGAACAAGAGGACGCCGAGGAGGAAGTCTTGCATGGTGAGTGTTATCAACACAGGGAGAATATTTCACCCCTTCCCAAAGGCGCTAGCCTCGTTGATAATTCTCTTTAACAGTCGATAGGACTCAAGAATCGCAATATAAGGCGCTTTCTCCCCTACCTCGGCAGATACTGGGATGAACTGTTGATCGGGAGTACTCTTGTGTCCGATGCGATAGCGAAGCGCTGCTGCTTGCAGCAGATCGCCTTCGCCCTTGGAAAACCGCAGGCGAGGTCTAGTGTACAGTTATAGCTTTAAAAGCGCTACGCGGTGGGCGGGGTCGTTGAATCTTCAGCCAATAGTGCTTCCATCTGAGCCAGTAGTTTCTCTAACTTCTTCTGCTTAGAGGAATCATCCCAAAATTTAGCCTGCAATAAGCGACGGTAGGTCATGTCCATTCGGCTCTTGAGGGTATGATCACCCTCCGGCACTGAACTCGCTTGTTTGAGACGCTCTCTAATCTGACTGAGGGACAGGGACTGAGCGATCGCTTCTTCTAATAAGGTAAGACGCTCCGTTTCATCCTTTATTTTCGAGATGGCTTTGGCTTTGGTATAGGCAATCCGTCCCGAACGCAAAGCTTCCAGGATATCGTTGGGAAGTTTCAGCAAAGGTAAACGATTACTGATAAAGGACTCCCAACTCATCAGACCCAGATTGGTAAATACCTCCTTGACTAACTCCGCTTCCGGTTGACTGATAACGTTATTAGTCAGACGCACAGAATCATTCAGCATCCGGTAGAGCAAAGACCCAACTTCGTCTTTACTCGTGCCTAATCGAAGTGCTAAAAGTTGCAAAATGCCCTCGGTTTCCTCTACAGGATTCAGGTTTTCGCGCTGTAGGTTCTCAATTAAAGCTAAGGCAAGCGCGTCTTCATCACTTAAAGACCGGATTACCACTGGAACTTCATCGAGTCCAGCAGCCATCGCGGCTCGGTAACGCCGCTCTCCCGCCACTAATTCATATTTGTCATCAGGTAGCGTCCGCACCAATAGGGGCTGTAAAATCCCATGCTGTTTGATTGACTCAGTTAGTTCTGCAATTGCTTTGGCGTCAAAGTAACGGCGCGGCTGCCCTTCGGGAAGGGTAATAGCTTGGGTGGGCAGAGATTGTGTAGGGGTCGGTTCCTCCCCAAATAGGCTATCCAAGCCCTTGAGTCGTTTTACCTCTGGCTTTGGGTTTTTAGAACTCATTTAATCCCCTCCAAAATTTCAGCAATTGTTTCCAAAACAGTGACGGCTGGATGCTTGGGGTTATGTATAGCCAGAGGAGTATGTTTTTCAGCGGCATCAGCGAAGGCAGTTGTTCGGGGAATTTCCGGAAATATTATCCCTTCTACTTCGGCAAACTGGTCTTGAATCGCTTTCAATATTCGCTGATCTTGAGAGTTGGCTTTGGCAAACATCGTAGGCAGATAACCCGCGATTTTGAGTTGACGGTTGGGGCGGGCGCGAACGCGCTTGATGGTACGAAATAGGAGGTCAGTGCCTTGAAAAGCTTTGTACTGGGTTTGAATGGGAATCAGAACGTGTGTGGAGGCTACCAAACTGATGTAGCTGAGGATTCCGAGAGAGGGAGGGCAGTCAATTAAGATGAAATCATATTGCTCTTGGATCGGAGCGATCGCATCTTTCATCCGTTGTTCTCTCATATCAGCTGTCACCAGTTCCAGTTCAGCTCCACTCAAGTTGATATTGGCTGGAGCTAAATCAACACCATGTATGTCTTGTTGGATAGGTAAAGGTTCGTCTCCAAGAAGCGCATCATAGAGAGTTTTCTCAATCTCTAAGGGTTCTAGTCCCATAAATGTCGTTAAAGACGATTGTGGGTCTAGATCCATCAACAAAACTCGGTGAGAGCGAAGAGCGAGATGGTAGCCCAAATTCATAGTAAGCGTACTTTTGCCTACTCCCCCAGATTGATTAAACAGTGAAATTATTCGACTTCCATGAGTATCTTTAGCTGCCATATTACTTGAATCTTCATGCACGCTACAAGGGAAAAGAATACAACGAAGAGCCGTCACCGTATCCCAATCCCAGCTCCAGATTAGAAATAAAGCGAGGGCGATAGGCAGGATTTGTAACAGTACCCGACAGATCGATAGCACCTGCTATCTGACAAAGCGTGAGTTGTGACGGGACTACTAAATAAGAAGGAAGTTTTGGGGTGCGATTTTATCTAGAGTGCCGTTCAAGCTTAGCCAAAATCTTACCTAACTTGACCCAAATTCAACACACGATATTCAAGAGTTTTTGCCATTATAGGATGCATTTTATTTAAGGCAAACACCTGGGCGTCTCAGGGAACAAACCTCGACAAAACCTCAGTACTTAATGTATCTTTTTATACTTTTAACTAGCGGCTTGTCTCCAGCAATTGTACTTAAACACTGGAGTTAGGGAAAAATTAGGGAAGTTCGGCAGAGAATTCGACCTGCGTTCTGGAGTGCAGTTTGGTCGTAAACTTAGATAGAGTAAGCCATTGCCGCACTAAGGTTTTC
>NZ_DATNPA010000619.1:0-8805 GCF_036703385.1 Allocoleopsis sp.
TATTCGACTCCTCCCGATGTATTTTGTGGAGCCCCAATCAGCAGATTGCTGCCCACTCCCGCAACTGAATAGCCGAAGTTGCCATCGGCTACAGGGTTGGGATTGTTCAAGGTTTGCAGTAGCGTGCCATTGCTATTAAACAAAAAGGCTTGCCCCGCTTCCGTGACTCCTCCCGATGTATTGCCTGGAGACCCAATCAGCAGATTGCTGCCCACTCCTGCAACTGACCAGCCGAAGTTGCCATCAGCTACAGGGTTGGGATTGTTCAAGGTTTGCAGCAGCGTGCCATTGCTATTAAACAAAAACGCTTGTCCTGCTGTCTCAACTCCTCCCGACGTATTGCGTCGAGCCCCAATCAGCAAATTGCTGCCCACTCCCGCAACTGAAAAGCCGAAGTAGCCACTGTATACAGGGTTTGGATTAAGGAGCGTTGTTAGGGGTGAATTGGGGTCGGTGATGGTGATATTTTTCGGGTCGAGTAGTAAGGTGCCTGGATTCCCTTGAGGACTTGCTCCCGCATCCACCAATCCTGTCAAAATCAGCAACTGTTTGCCAGAAACCTCAACTAATCCGCCATTGCCTGCTGATGCCCCCCCACGGGCGCTGATGTTGCCGTAGAACCGGGTCAGTTGGTCTGACCAGAGCGTTACCTGGCCCCCATTGCCACGAGCGAGGGCATTGGCAGTAATTACAGAGTCATTACTAACAAGAGTTTGGGAGGCATGGGGCAGTGTTCCTCCACCTTGGTAATCCCCGCCAATCCGCACCGTCCCGCCGCCTTGGCTGCCAGACGTGTTGATATTGGCACTGAATAGTCCAACCTTGTCACCTAAGACATTCACCGTACCACCATTTTGCCCAACGGCTGTTGTGCCAGTATTCACCGTGCCAGAGGCGATAACAACTCCTGCTTCGGTTGGAACTGTCATACCAGAATTCGTTAGTTGCACCGTACCCATTGGGGAAACACTCAGTCCTGTTAACTCACTAGAGGGGGTTCCCGTCAACAACGTTGGTAAATCCAGCGGCGTCAGCGGTAACGGTTGCCCAGATGTGTCACGAGGTGGTGCAAATTCTAAACTCAGCAGATGTTCCTGTTGACTCACCCTCACCAGATTTTTTCCGGGTACGGCAGCGAGAGTAATACTGCCTGATGGTGAATTGACCTGCCCTGTGTTGATGACATTGCCACCGATTAAGCTGACGCTTTGCCCGTCTAAAACGGTTAAATTCCCTGCATTGATGAGGCATCCAGGGTTTGACAAGTCAAAGGCAAATTCACTGGGAGTACCGATTAAGTTTTGGTAGTCATTGTTGCCCACAGCATTAAACCAATTATTCCCACCACTGTCACTTTTTAGGGCAATCCCCGTAGCCGTCGTAGCCGTAAACGAAGCAGGAACATTCAGACTGGCATCTTTACCAAAAACAATCCCGGCGGGATTCATCAAATATAAGGAAGAGTTACCCCCCGTGACCTGAATTAGACCATTAATTATCGAAGGATTACCCCCGACAACCCGCCCTAGGATATTTTGAATCGAAGGATTAGACAAAAAATTGGCAGTCTGACCCGAATCTAAACCAAATTGCTGGAAACTGTGAAATAGATTGGCACCATCGCTAGAAAGGGTACCGCCGTGAATGTTGAATCGATTACCATCTGGCGTGACAATCGTATCAGTGCCGTTCGAGGCAGGGGTAATGGGATTAGCCGTTACTGGAATAGCGGCAAGGGTTCCCATGAGGGGAACAAGGAAAGACAACCAGCCGACACACCTGGGAGCAAGGCTCATGGTTAGATGCCCTTTACAAAATGTGAAAAATCTATTTACTCAGTGAAGAAGCACCCACCGCCAGGGGTTTTTAACCGTTGACTAATCGTTCTAATCCTCTTTCATAGAACTCTGAGAAAGATTGCTGCCCATTTTACAAGCTCTAGCAATGTTTGCGCCTTGTCTGTGTGTTAAGAAAATTAGCTAAATTTTAACCTTAATTGCAAAACTCCCAGGAACCGAAAAGCCAACTGAGAAGTGATGGTAGGGTTTAAAACTGTAACTCGCCGTTTTAACAACCTTACTGATAAACTACAAACGATGTACAACAAAAATTCTGATAAAGACTGGCTGGGAGCAGCTGTTACAGCCGGATTAGGGGCTGGGATCGTTACATCTTTTGCCGTCAGCCAAGGACAGCATCCGCTGATTGCTTTAGCAATTACAGGCTTTGCCGTGCTGGTTGCTTTGTTGTGCAGCGAGCTAGGACTGATTTAAACGGCGTATTTAAAAACCATCTTTGGCAGAAGTTCTAAATCTTCCAGTTCATTCAAAGAGATTCTTACGATGAGCCCAGAATTCATTTCTGGGCTCATTTCGCCTATTAATACAGACAGGAAATACGAGTTTCTACTAGGGTAAAATCAACACGCCCTACTACTGGGAACAAGCTATCAGATTGATGTCTCCTCTAGCAGGAATCCCATTAGACATCCATCCAACGCTGGGAGTTGCGAGTCTAGTCCACTCGCGTCCCATCCCATCTGTGATGAATTCTGGAGGATTGGAAAGCGTAACGCGATCGCCCAAAAATACTGTATCAACTTGACTGGAAGTAACATCGGGTTGCTCACGAACGGCTACCCCCTCAACGCCCTGATACATAACTTGGCGGCACAAATTTCGTCTAGTCGGAAGCGTGGCAGCTTCCGTGCAGCGTTTGAGGTCTTTTGCCTGTACAAATCCGCTAATTGGGGAACTAACAGCTATCCACCCATCCCTACCACCGGGCTCTGCCAGGATAACTTGTTCATTGGACTGTAGTGCCCTAATTCGATTAGCAGTTGAACGCTCTTGGTAGATAAATGTCGATCTAGCCGCTGCACGACATTCTCCTAGCCGCTGTGCTAGTTGAACATTATCCTTCTTCTGAGACGGAGACAGAGTTGGTTCTGAGTCAAGCCTCATGTTACCAGCTGTGGTGCGAGTAAAGATGCTGGCATTAGCGTTCATACCTCCCACAGTGCTTACTAGGAAAGCCAAGAGAGCTACAGGCTTGCTCCAGTGGCTCATTTTTTTCATTGCATTAACCCCTCACATGATTGGGTCAGTCTTTTTGCCAACTATCAGACCGAAAAAAGACTGTATAAATCCTATTATTTATTGAAACATATTCCACGGTTCAATTAGTGGATAAGGCGCTTCGTCATTTTATGGGATTGAATAGAGCGGTTCTCGGTTGCATAGACTACACGAGTTGCGACACGATATGTCGTGCATCTACAAAAAACCATATTGAAGACCAATGAGAACCGCTATAGATGCTATAGCCCTTCTAGATTGGATACGGTACACTCTGACCTCTCTCCTACAAAGAGAGAGACTTTGATTCTTCTGATGTAATTTATGCAACTGAAAACTACTATATGTAAGCATAGAGCTATCCTTTACCCGGCCTGCATAGAGCAAAGTTGTATAAATAATTCCAGCTAGACTGTTCGACAATATTTGCTCACAGAAGTCCCCTGATTTTCTCTATTTTACTCAGAAGTAAGCCACCTTATGTAATCCTTGTAAAACTTAATGGGTAAATAGCAATTTAGCTCTTTAATTAAATTATCTAAGAGTCTAAGATAATTTAATTTTTAGGAGGGATTTATAGTCAGTAAAAAATACCCGCTAAAAAAATAAAAGTTTCATTGTAATATTTAGTGAAAGTATTAAATAGTGTTGTATAAATCGACAATAAACGATTTTTTATTGATAAAATAATGAAAAATTAGCCTAACTAATATGGAAACGCTTTCCTATCTTCATGTGGCTTTAGCCTATGAATCTGCAACAGACGCTACTGATGTTTGCACTGTGGACAGTCTGAAACTTTTTGAGTGGTTCAAGCGGCAAAAGCTTGTACTGCCCACTCAGATTTATTGGCTCTCGTTGGTGGTCATCCTAAGCATTTTGGGAATGGCAGGTGAGGCATTCGCTCAAAGACCCCTTAGACTAGGCGATCGCGGTCCCGATGTAACATTCATTCAAAATCGTTTACGACAGCTGAGGTATCTCAATCGCTCTGCTGATGGCATTTTTGCTCGAGCGACAAGGGATGCAGTCATCCGATTTCAGCGAAGCAACGGACTCAATCCTGATGGCATTGTGGGAGCACAAACCGAGTCGGCACTATTTGCAGAGTTTGGTCAGACTAGACAAATTTCCAGCCAGGAATTTAGTTTTGGTAGTAGTCCAAATCAAGTGCTACAACAAGGCGATCGCAGTGTGGATGTCACTGCCATTCAGCAGCGTTTGCGGGAATTGGGGTATTTCAAGGGACAGTTGACCGGATATTTTGGTTCAACCACTCAAGCTGCCGTAATTCGATTCCAGTTAGACAACAATATAGATGCAAATGGCATCGTTGATTCTCGAACCAGAACCGCTTTATTGGGTTCGGCTAATCCCCAATCAAATGGAGACGATTTACTGGGGATGTTACCTCCTCCCCCTCTATCCAATAATTTTCCAACCCAGAGATTTAACCCATTTACACCTACGCCAGTACTACGCTTTGGCGATCGCGGTTCAGAAGTGCAAGACCTTCAGCAAGAGTTGAGGCAAAGAGGGTTTAACCCAGGCCGCATTGATGGCTCCTATGGTTCACAAACTCAGGAGGCTGTTAGACAGTTTCAGAGAGTCAATGGACTTTTCCCTGACGGGATTGCTGGTCGAGAGACGCTGACAGCTTTAGGAATAAGCGCTGAAGTTAAAAGGAATCGCTATGTAGTAGTCGTACCCCTTGTTGATGAGAACACGCTTTATCAAGTACGTGCCCTAGAGGGTTTTGCGAGCGCCTCTCTAGCTGACTCAAAACTTGGTCAATATATTAATGCGGGGTCATTTCCCAACCGTGCCAGTGCAGAAAGCCGCTCCTATCGATTGCGATCGCAAGGGCTTGATGCCAGGGTTGCGTATTTTCCCTAGGTATAGGTTGTAGCATCGCCACGCGTCTATTTATCCTAAACTAGAGCTTGACAATCTACAAAGGCTATTGCGTCTTCCCAGTTTGTTCTATATTTACAGGGAATGTGGGAAGATTCGGAAAATCCTGGCTTGAAATTCCCCATACGACCAAACGCTAGCGCGTTAGGGTCGAAGTACCCTTTGGAGACTTCATAATGGAAACCCTTGCCTATCTTCATCTGGCTTTAGCTAACGAGGCACCAACAGACCCCGATTACAGGGATTTGACTTCATCTTGGGAAAGCTTAAAACAGTTGAGTAGAGGTGCGATTAATCAGGTCTGGAATCAGCCCCAGTTTTCCACTAGTGCAGCTGCTTCTCTACTTTCCTTGAGTATTGCACTGGGCATCTTGGGAATGGCGAATCAGGCATCTGCCGCCTTTCAGGAAGGTGATCGGGGAGCAGAGGTTACGGCTGTTCAGCAACGGTTGCAGGAACTAGGCTATTTCAAAGCCAATATTACAGGATACTTTGATCCTCTGACCAAGGATGCCGTGATCCAATTCCAGCGAGCGAAGGGATTGGAACCGGATGGAATTGTGGGAAGAAACACTCTAGTCGCTTTGGGAGGGAAATCTAAAACCGGTTCCCAGCGAGTGAGATCACGAATTTTACAAGCACTACCCAGTCCACAGTCAGTTAGAGAGTCTTCTAGACGCATTTTGCAATTGGGCGATCGCGGTTCTCAAGTCAGTGCTCTTCAGGAAAGTTTAGAAGCAGCAGGTTTCCCTAGCGGTGCCGACGGTATTTTTGATGAAGCAACTCAAAAGGCTGTCATACGCTTCCAGCAAGCCAAAGGACTGGCACCAGATGGAATGGTCGGGCCGCAAACCTTAGCTGCATTGCCAGCGATCGGTGGGCCAAATCCTTCATCAGTCCGCAGAAATTCCAGCAGTCGCTCAACACCGAGAACGACTACCAACCGCTCAACAACCAGAGATACCACCAATCGCTCAACACCAAGAACGACTACCAACCGCTCAACACCGAGAACGACTAGCGATCGCTCAACACGAAGAACAACTAGCGATCGCTCAACAACCAGAGATACCAGCAGTCGCTCAACACCCAGCAATACCAGTAATCGTTCAACGCCGAGAACGACTACCAGTCGCTTGAATACACCCACCAGTAATACTCCTAGTAGCTCGGCTACAGAGGCGCTACAAAAGCGTTTGCAAGAATTGGGCTTCTATCGTGGCGAAATTGACGGTATTTGGGGCCCACAAACTCAGGCGGCAGTCGAAGCCGCCCAGCGTTCCTACGATGTCAGTGTTTCTGATCTAGAAAAAAACCGCATTTGAGTTTTATAGCAAAAGGCAGAAGGCAGGAGGTTTTTTACTGGCACGTGGTCGTTTTAGCCGTTCAATCTGTCCTAATACCAAGTTGCATTCAAAGGTATAACTCTCTCTTTCTCTTACCTCGGTGCGCTCTGTGCCTCTGTGGTTTGTTAAATTCTACGTTAGACCGCAACTCAGTATAAGCTTTATGGCGACAGCTATAGCTTGTGGCTCAGCCAAAAGCAGAATCGGCTTTTCCGTCCGTTTTACCGGGTTGAAACAAGAATCCCACGACTTTAGCCTTAGCGAAGTCGTGGGAGTGTCTCAGGACTTAGAAGAGGGACAATGCCTTAAGAGCGACTTAAGTCAAAGCTTCCAGATAATCCCGCACACGGTTGCGACGCTTGGGCTGCCGCAGCTTCTGCAAAGCTTTCGCTTCGATTTGACGCACACGTTCGCGAGATAGCTCCAGAGCGCGACCAATTTCGGCTAAAGAATAGGGATGACCATCTCCCAATCCGAACCGCATCCGAATTACATCCCGTTCGCGGCTGGTCAAATCTGCCAACAGTTGTTGTAAATCCCGTTGCAGAGCTTCTCGCATTAAGACTTCTTCTGGAGAAGTTTCTTCTGTTTCGAGCAAGTCACCTAATTCAGTGTCTTTTTCCTTGCCCACTTTAATTTCTAAGGAAACAGAGCGAGGCACTCTCAGTAAGACTTCCCGCACCTGCTCTTTGGTCATGTCTAACTCCAGAGCAATATCCTCAATGGTTGCTGTGCGACCTTTTTCCTGAGAAATTTTACGCTGAGCTTTTTTGATTTTGTTGAGCTTTTCGGTAATGTGAACTGGCAGGCGGATGGTTCGGCTTTGAGTTGCGATCGCTCGAGTGATGCCTTGGCGAATCCACCAGTAAGCATATGTACTAAAGCGATAACCCTTGGTTGGGTCAAACTTCTCAACCGCCCGCTCCAATCCCAGAGTCCCTTCCTGAATTAAATCTAGGAGTTCCAATCCGCGATTTTGATACTTTTTCGCTACCGACACCACTAGGCGTAGGTTAGCTTTAATCATGTGTTCCTTGGCGCGGTTACCCTGAGCTTGAATGTGTTCTAGCTCTTTGACCGAAAGGCCAGCTAACTCAGCCCAGCGATGTTTTCCGGCTGCCAATATTGGCTTTAAGTCTGAAACTTCCACACCGGCAGTAGCCGCCCACCGCTCTAAAGAAGGACGGTGGCCCAGTTGAGACACTAGGCGATCGTGAGTCTCGATTAGATGGACATAGCGCTCAATCACTGTATCCGATGTCTTGGCAAACTCAGCTCGCAAGTCCAGCAGCCGCATATAGCGCTGAACTTTTTGGGCTTCCGAGACTTCCTCATCTCGCCTGAGTAGACGAACCCGACCAATTTCCTGGAGGTATAACCGAACAAGATCAGTGGTACGACGGTTGGTAGTTTTGGAGAAGCTGGTAACGTCTGTACCCTCGCTTTCCAGGTCAACCAAATCATCTGCTACCGATGGTTCTAGCTCTTCGTTTGTACCATTGGACTCAAAGCTGTAGGGAAACAGCTCTTGGTCGAATTCCGTGTCGGCATAGAAAGGAGTGGCTGGCATAATAATCTCTTAATTACGACCGATGACCGCACTCAATGAAATGTGCGTCACAACTTATTACTAGAGTTCCCACCCTTGATGACCGGAGAACAGCGCTTATATTTTGTTTACCAACAAGGATGACGAGTTGGGGCTTTTCGTCCTTGCTGATAACTAGTGCTGACGTATCGCTTCAGTCTCAACTGCCACATCAACATTGGCATTTCGCCTAAAATCTGTCTTTGGGTAGAGTGACTGGGCTTCTCTGTCTCATAGCTCTAGTATAAGCGTCTCACTATTCAGAAATAGTGACCTTGGTCAAAGGCTATGTTAATCTTCATCACCAGTTGGGTGGATTCCTGAAAGATTTCTAAAACTTAAGAAAAAATTTTTTGAGAAAACCGTCCCTTATCTTTCTGTTTCTCACTCTGGCTTAGTGTCTCGCAGCATTAATGCCTCAACAGCCGCTTGCGGAGTAATCTCACCTTGGAGTAAGCGATACACCTGATAGGTAATGGGCACGGAAACACCTTGTCGGTTCGCTCGCTCTAGCAGCACTGGAGTTGTGTTTACCCCTTCTGCTGTGCCTTCCAGTCTCGCCAGAATTTCTGAGAGAGTCTTACCTTGAGCAAGCTGATAGCCCACTTGATAATTGCGACTAAGTCCGCTGTTGCAGGTTGCCAGTAAGTCTCCCAGTCCGGATAGCCCGTAGAAGGTTTCCGCTTGAGCGCCCCAATCGGTGCCAACCCGGATAATTTCCGCGAGTCCACGCGTCAGAAGAGCTGCTTTAGCATTCGTTCCCAGGTGCAAGCCATCACAGGCACCTGATGCGATCGCCATAACATTTTTCAGTGTACCGCCCAGTTCCACACCCAGGGGGTCAGGATTGGTATAAACCCGAAATTTTGGTGAGGAAAAT
>NZ_DATNPA010000620.1:0-9578 GCF_036703385.1 Allocoleopsis sp.
TTGCTGTCAATGTCAAGATAGTTGACCCACACGTCGCTGGTGGCGCAGCGTACAGGACAATCATAATCATAATTAGTGCGATCAATTTTCTAAAGCATAAATCATGGTTAATTATAAAAAGGTTAGTGTCTACCTGCCAGACGAACTCTACCAAACCCTTATTACCTATCAAAAGCAACAACAGCTCGAGGCAGCCTCTGATAGTGTAGTTGAAATCCTATCTCAGTTCTTTCAGAAAGACAATGAATTTAAACGCTATGCGACGGTCGAGAAATTAGAGGCGCTGGAGAATAAAGTTACTCATCTAGGGCAGCAAGTCACACAACTGAGCCAAATCCTTGCGAGTTGGGCTCCAAGCGAAGCATCTAGAACAATATCTGTTAACAGCGTGGAGCCCACGTTCGGAAGTACTGACTTTGAGGATGCGGAGGATGAACCAGACGAAATTCTACATAACTTCCTAGAATAGTGAACTATCTACGCTCCCCTGACTTGAGAAGAGCATTCTACAGAAAATTTGGTTGTTTAACTTAGTTCCTCTTCTGCAACAGTTTTAATACTCCCAATCATGACAGCTTCCACTGCGACGCTACTGATTTCTTGCCCTGACCAAAAAGGACTTGTTGCCAAAATTGCTAATTTTATCTACTCCAACGGCGGCAATATTATCCATGCTGATCAACATACAGATTTTGCCGCTGGTTTGTTCCTGACTCGCATCGAATGGCAACTCGATGGGTTCAATTTGCCGCGTGAATTGATTGGCCCTGCTTTTAATGCGATCGCACAACCCCTACAAGCGAAATGGCAGCTTCACTTTTGTGACACCACCCCTCGAATTGCCATCTGGGTAAGCCAACAAGACCACTGCCTAGTAGACTTGCTCTGGCGGCAACAGGCAAGAGAATTTTCCGCCGACATTCCATTAATTATTAGCAATCACCCTAATCTTAAAGCGGTAGGAGAGCAATTTGGAGCAGACTTTCACTACATCCCCATTACTAAAGAAAACAAAGCTGAGCAGGAAGCCAAACAGTTGGAACTTTTACACCAGTACAACATTGACCTGGTGATTCTAGCGAAGTATATGCAAGTTCTCAGCCAAGAATTTATTGCAAAATTCCCTCAAATTATCAATATTCATCACTCCTTTCTCCCGGCCTTTGCTGGTGCTAAACCCTACCACAAAGCTCATGAACGAGGGGTTAAAATTATTGGCGCTACAGCTCACTATGTCACGCCGGAACTGGATGCCGGCCCGATTATCGAGCAGGATGTAGTACGAGTCAGCCACCGGGATAGCGTGGCTGACCTAATTCGTAAAGGCAAGGACTTAGAGCGAGTTGTTTTAGCAAGAGCAGTACGCTTACACTTGCGTCATCAAGTATTGGTTTATAGCAATCGCACAGTAGTATTTGCTTGAAAACAGTTCACCGGATTAGAGAAATAATTTGGTGAAAGCCTTTGCCTTATAGGCATTCACTGAATCTTCATTTTTTTGCTCCCTGTTTTCACAAAATCTGCACAAGCGCTTTCCTAAGATTACAAAAGTGAGCCACAAACTAAGTCAAGGTTTTTAATATGGGGGCAATACTGCTGGTAGAGGATGATCGTGTGCTACAGCTAGTCATCTCGAAAATGCTGTTGATGAATGGTTTCGATGTCATGATTGCCAGTGATGGAGTCGAAGCTCTCAAAAAAATTGAGTCTTTTTCTCCTTCGCTGGTGATTTTGGACATCGTTTTACCTGAAATGAACGGCTACGAAGTTTGTCGTTGGCTCAAAAAAAATCAGAGTACACAGAACATACCTGTGGTCATGTTCACTGCCAAGAGCGAAGATTTTGATTTTTACTGGGGTAGCAAGCAAGGTGCTGAGGCTTACGTGTCTAAGCAAAGCCACCCTCAACATCTAATCGATACGGTCAATCAGCTTTTACGCAGCCGGGGGGCAGCTCTGCTAACTTCAGTAGAAAGCGTCTAATCCAGGCTACAAAAAAGACCAGCTGTAACCGCAGCTAGTCTAATACAACTAAGAATATTTTTGTCGCTCTACATTGAGGAAATCCAAGCTGCACGTTCCCAATCGGCAGCGGGAAGACTTCTGTATTTATTTATTGTAACAGAAAATACGATTTTCTTGTAAAAAAAATTTACATCCTTACGGAATAACATCTCTCATAAGATAGTTGCTGCCCTTTTGAGGCTGCCCCCAGAGGACTCGCTCATGTTTGTAAACTGTCATGCCGGGTTTAGCACCTTTGGGCTTATAGACGTACTTCGGTTTCGTGTAAACCACTGGAACTTGGTCACTCTGACGCCCCCGACTATAGTGAGCGGCAAGATCGGCAGCAAACTGCAAATCGGTTTCATCGGCAACAGTTCCTGGCTCTAAGCGAAGTAGAACATGGCTACCGGCAATCTCTTGGGTATGAAACCACAGGTCATAGTCTCCCGCTGTCCGAAATGTCAGCTGGTCATTCTGTCGGTTGTTGCGACCAATCAATAATTCAAAGCCCCCTGGGGTTCGATAGCGGTAGGGCTTAGAAACATCTGTGGCCTCTCGACTCCGATGATCTGGAGAGTCTAGATATCGTTGCTGAATGAGTTCCTCGCGAATCTCTTGTAGTGCTTGTAAATCTTCTGAAGAGTTGTAAGTATCTACCTGAGTCAAGGATGCTTCTACCTGCTCTAAATACTGAAGTTCTTCCTGCACCTCTTGCAGTAATGGCTCAACCGCATTGCGAGCGCGTTTGAGCTTTTGGTGGCGTTTATAAAGGGCTTGGGCATTTTGGATGGCGTTTTTCTCTGGGCTTAAAGGAATCGTAACGGGTTGATGGGTATCAAAGTCAGCGAGTGTGATCGATTTCATCCCCGGTTTCCAATCCTGGAGGTGCGCCATCAGCAAGTCTGCTTGTTGCCGATATTGGTCCGCTTGGTCAGATTGGTGCAAGCGTTCTTCAAAAATAGACGCTTTCTGACGCAATTTTTCGAGGATATTGCCTAGTTTCTGACTAAGTTGGTGATGTAACTGGATAAATTCCTGCTGATTTAGCTCGGCGGTGTAGTAATCCTTAAGTAAGGTTTGGATATTTTTGGCGGGTGCGATCGCACCCCAACCCATTACTGTATAGCCCTGGTCTGTCCAGCCCGGTTGAAAGTTATAAGGTTGTACTCCTGGAGCGAATGCGACGCCTAGGTTAGAACTTTCAACTGGAGCTTTGTCCCCCTTGCCTAACAACTTGCCAACTTTCAACCCTTCTTCCCAATCCCCAATCCTCAGAGTTTGCAACCATTGTTGCCAGCATTGAAACAACCGTTGCCAATCGGAGGCGCTGATGCTCTCGGTAGATTGATTCGGGTCTAGTTCAGCCGCTTGCGCCATTGATCGCACCAGAGCTGGACTTAAACCTCGGTAACTTTTGAGTAGCTGACGCTGCAATGTGCCCGGTACTAAACTGACTCGTTCTTGCCAACGCTGTTGGGATTCACTCAAACTAGGAGCTGTACCGATGAGAGCGGGAGGTGTTTCGTAAGGCTGACCGGTTTGAATGGGACGGACGCTGGATTGTTGGGAGCTCACTTGATGGGCAGCCGTGATAATCAACTTGTCAGCACCCGTCAGGATGACATTACTGTATTTGCCGATAATTTCGACGTAGAGGTGATAACTCACTGGATCTCCGGGGCGTCGGGCAAATTGTAGGTCTAGCACGCGCTCCCAAGGTGCAATCAGGTCTATGGCGACTAGAGCAAGTCCACCTAACTGGTGGCGTAGTTGGTCACTGAAGGTAAAGGTATCGGGCGTCCGGGGGGGCGGGTCACCCATGCCAATTCGGGCGGCTTGGGGATGCCAAGAAATCGTCAGCCAACCCCGACCCTTTAGGGTGCGCAAGCAGAGCGAAATCGTGTAGCGATCGCGCTGATAAACTTGCTCCATCCGTCCTGGTACCCAGTCAGAATGCAGCTCAGCACAAGCCGCTGTTAAGGTGGTAAAGTCAACCGGTTGCACAAGCTGTCTTCTCGGTAATCACATCAGGCATCAACACCTCTCTATCCTCTCAGATCGAGGCCAGACCTTAGCAGGGGTTTACCGAACTCGTTTGATAGGGTCGGCTGCCTACTGCAAGAAGGCAGAAGGCAGAAGGCCGGAGGTAGAAGGAATATTGCTTGTAAAGTAAGCTTTTTAACCTTTTTCAACTGCATAGTTATTTCCACCACGCTGCACTAATGGCTACTGCAATAGCGTTCTGAGCCAGTACCCTGGAACCAGGGAAACCAATCCATTCCTGTGCCTGTTTCTGTCTCTGGTGCTGGTGTTGGAGAATTTACAGGAGCTGTTTGGCCTTGATTAACATCGGGAGCATCTGTTGCGGCTTCTACATTGCCCACTCGAATTTGATACGCCAGGTTAACTGGGTTTTGTGGCTGGTTCAGCCAACTCAGTAGGGCATTCCCGGTCAGAGTAAAACCCTTTTTAATATCCTGAATCCAAAAAATATTTACCGCCTTATAGGGAGATGAGGCAGCAATTCCCGAAATTGATAGAGCTGTGTCCGAGTCTGTCAGCCGCAAGTTATTAAGAACTACACGGCTGTAGTCTTCGGTGGCTTGTGTGAATATAAATATATCTTTGAAAAATCCTTCGGTTTGAGTTTCTAAGCTTTTACCTTCAACCGTATATCTAATCGTTGAACCATCGTAGCTGATGGAAAAAGGTTGCTTCTCCCCATTAACCCAGTCAAAATCAACTTGGCTCTCCGTTTGGTCATTGTTATTCCACACAATGCTTCCAAACTGACCCGTAGCTACAAAGGCAGGTTGACTCATCAAGTTTTCCAGCTCAGCTTCCGAAGATACTGTACTAAAACCGATAGCATGAGCAGCAACGGGTGACAGAGATAGCCCAAGCGTTGCGAGAGCGATTGTAAAAAATGACTGACGTACACCCATACTTTTACGTTGTTTTGGCACCCAAACTGCAAATTCTTATTTTTTATCTCAGCTTAAATCTGTGAAAAATTTGTGAATAAAATTTCTAGATATTTTTTATTGTCGATTCTCTTTCCCATTTTTCTCTTGTCAGCATAAACTTTGTTTTTGTTCATCGAGGTTACCAGCGATATAGTTTTACAAAAGCTTTATTTTAAGTGAATTTTTATAAAATTATAATTAAGATTATCGCGGTTTGTAGCGAAGCCGACATACAACAACAGCCTTCTTGGGTTGGTTATGCACAAGAAGCAACATCTGTTGAGCGAAGAAGGAGAGCAAGATGTAGCACACAGATCTACCTCCAGACTGTTTCTGCAAAACAGGGAAATCAAGGAAAATAAAAGCTAAAATCAGGATTTTCTGTGGAATTTAGCCTTGTAAGGCTAAATTATTGTGGATAACATGGAAATTGAATCCTGAAAATCGCTCCTTATGCGGCTCTCACCGCTAGTTCTTCATGGACATTCAGCTGATTAATATCGGTTTTGGTAATATCGTGTCGGCAAACCGAGTCGTTGCGATTGTGTCTCCAGAGTCTGCCCCCATCAAGCGGATCATTACCGATGCACGCGATCGCGGACAGCTCATCGATGCAACCTACGGTCGTCGTACTAGAGCTGTAATTATTACAGATTCGAGCCACATCATTCTCTCGGCAATTCAACCGGAAACGGTTGCTCATCGCTTCGTAATCAGCAAAGATGGTCAAAGCAATCCTAGTTGAACTATCTTTGCACTCAGAATGCAAGCAGGCAAACTCATCGTAGTAACCGGTCCTAGTGGCGTTGGTAAAGGGACGCTGCTGCGTTCCCTCTTAGCACGTCACCCAGAACTATATTTTTCCATCTCGGCGACGACACGCCAACCTCGTCCCGGTGAAATTGACGGGCAACATTATTACTTTGTCAGTCGGGAAAAATTTGAACGAATGGTGGCAGCCAGCGAGTTCCTGGAGTGGGCCGAGTTTGCGGGTAACTGTTATGGGACTCCGCGTTTGCAAGTCGATCAGCAAATTGCACAGGGTCGCTTGGTTATTTTAGAAATTGAAGTCGTGGGTGCTCGGAAAATCAAGCAAACCTTCCCGGCTGCGCTACGAATTTTTATTTTGCCGCCAAGCTTAGCTGAACTAGAGCGGCGAATTCGCGATCGCGGTCAGGATAGTGAGGAAGCGATCGCTCGACGTCTAACTCGCGCTCAAGCGGAAATTGAGGCGGCTGATGAATTCGATGTACAAATGGTCAACGATGACCTAGAATCAGCCCTTCTCCACCTCGAAGCTGCAATTTTCGCACAGACACACTAAGTCAGCTCACCTCACACCCTAACCCATAGTTTCATCCATAAGTTGCTGCATTCGGAATGCAACAATTAGTCATGGCCTTTGATTACACTTTAGATTTTAAGTCTATCGATTTTCGCTCTTCTCCTGAACTTTATCGAGTCGGTAAGGGCGAACAGGGAGTGCTGTTGGTAGAACCCTATAAATCCGAAATTATTCCCTATTGGCGCTTCAAAACTCCGGAGATAGCAAGGGAATCTAGCGAGAAAATCTACAGCATGTTTCTGGATTATCTCCATCAGGATGATTTTGTCGGTGCGGATATGGCTCGGAAGTTTTTACAAATGGGTTATACGCGATCGCGCCGATACGCCAATCATAAGAGCGGCAGAAAATACAATAAGAATCCTCAAAAAGAAAGCTCGGCAGAAGCTCAAGCTAAAGCCAGAAAAGATATTTTGCCCAATGAAGTAGATCCGGTAAAAGCGGAATCTGCGGAAATCTTTAAGGAGAAATGGATACAAGCCAAGACGAATGAGAAGTACCTACAGCTTTTAAAAAAGCATCAAGAAATGTACGAGCAAGATTAAGATGAGTGGACAGGATGGGCTCTGCCCGCCCTACCGGGCACACATCCAATCACTTGACTTCTTGCAAAAGTAGGGAAAAGACCCAAGGGAACGATACTTTCCCGTTTTCCCCTTCACCTTTCCCCCCATATAGTAGAGATTTTTGAATGACAGCAAGAGAGCTACTGTTTCTTCATAGTTCGCAGAGACTTAGTGATTTTTTTCCACCGCTTCTTCTCAGCTAGATACAGTTTTTGGTCTTGTTTTCTGGTCAGGTAGTTGAGTTCTTTCTGTAGTTTTTGGTGATTCAAAAAACGTTGGTAGTCGAGAGTGCCATTTTCAAGGGCATGTCGCACTGCACAACCCGGTTCCTGCTCATGTTTACAATCATGAAAACGACATTGCAGCGCTATGTTCTTGATATCTGCAAAGGTTTCCTGTAAACTCTCATCTCCCGCCCAAATTTGGATTTCCCGCATTCCCGGAGTATCGATGAGCAAACCACTAGAGGGCAAGAGAATTAATTCTCGATGAGTTGTGGTATGTCGCCCTTTGTCATCCCCTTGACGGACTTCTTGAACCGCTTGTACTGTCTTACCAACTAATTGATTGGTAATAGTTGATTTACCGACTCCGGAAGACCCTAACAAGGCGACAGTTTGTCCTTTACTCAGGTAAGGAGTCAAGGCATCTAGCCCTTGGTTGTTGACAGCACTCAATACAATAATGGGTACTCCGAGAGCAATAGTTTCTACTTCTTCTCGGCATCCTTCAATATCATCACACAAGTCTGCCTTGTTCAAGATGATGACCGGATTAGCACCACTTTCCCAAACTAGCAGCAGGTAGCGTTCGATTCTGCGAGGATTGAAGTCTCGATCTAACCCGGAAACCAAAAATACCGTATCGATGTTGGTGGCAATAATTTGTTCTTCCGTTTTAGCGCCTACTGTTTTCCTCGAAAATGTGCTTTTTCTTGGTAAAATAGCATGAATCGTTGCTCTCTTTTCAGTGAGTCTGATACTAATCACTACCCAATCTCCTACTGCGGGAAAATCTTGGCGTCCAGATGCACGGTATTGCATTTTGCCTGTAACGTCTGCTGAGAGTTCCCCATTTTCTGTGTAGAGGATGTAGGTATTTTTATGCTCAAGAACTACTCGACCAACGGTATAGCCCTCTTGCCAATGACTGTCAAAGTTTTTAGCAAAAAAACTGTTCCAGCCTAACCCTTTTAAGTTCATTGAAAGATTCCTCGATGTGTATTGCTCGTTTCAAGCAAGCAGCACAGAGGAATTTTGGTTTCATTTGTTGAATACGCACGATCGCACAAAAACCTCTGTAACTGCCTGGAGTTGTGTCTTAATGGGCATGGTGGTATAAATCGCTACAATCTCAGACATAGTCTCCCTCCTTAAGTTCTAGAGGTTTTAATCAGTTTTCTTTCCACTGATTGCTTCAATCTCATTATACTACAAAAAAACTACATGTATGCCATTGCGCTTTCCGGTCAAACTACGATCGCTAGATAAGGGGTACTAATGAATCCGTTGTTATTCGAGCAAAGTGTTCTTTCCCATCGTCGGCATACTCTAGCAAGGGAAGCATTATGCTCTTATAATCAGGTATCGTCATTAACTATATATCCTTTGATTTAACGAATTTAGAGCCAGCTTCAAACGCCTGTAAAAAAATGTAGCGGCTCCTCAACAAAATATATCTGCACAAGTTGTTCGTGAGATTTACCTAATCTGAATGAGCTAGAAGCAAAGAAGTCGGTACTTCTGGATGCGATCGCTTCTACGCCGACAATACCCCAGAAGTTTTTATAGCTTCACGCAAGCTTCAAGCCAAAAACTCATCTACTGCGACACTAAATCCCTGAAGAACTAATTGCGTCCTAACCACATCACCAACGTTAAACCCTAACATTTGTCCCTGAGTTAGTACCAAAATCCGTCGAGTTTCAGGAAACACGAGCCAAACTTCCTGACAACCTGACTCCAAATACTCTTGAGCTTTGGCAAACAACTCCTCGGCGGAATCATCTGGAGAAGCAATTTCACCAACTAGCGGCGGACTCTGCGGCAATGCAGATGCCTCACTAAACTGCGCTAGTAACTCAGCAGTAAGATAAGCCACATCAGGACGACGCCCCTGCTTTAAAGTTCGACAAGGGAGTTCTACAAAAACCTCTCCTCCTTGCCCACTCTTATTTTTGTAATTTCTCCAGTAACAGTCCAACCTGGACTGAATCAGACTATGCCTTACCGTCATTCCTGTTTTTTCCACGAGTTGCCCATCCACCCACTCCATGTGTTCAGGGGGATTAGCCAGAAAGTCTTCTAAAGAGAGGCTTTCAGTTACAGTAGCAGTTATCATATTGCTCTACTCGGTGGGAACTGGACTCCTATCTTGCATCATGACTCAACTAGGGGTTGTAGGGCGGATTTTGTACAACAGTGTTCGCTCGCTGACCTGAATTTTTCTGTCAACTCGCCCCTACAGAGGTCAATTCCTCACTCCTGTGCTTATCCTGTAATAGGTAGACGAACACAGACCCGATGCTGAACATCCCTCAAATCCTGGCAAAGGAGCTTTCCCTCACCCCCTCTCAGGTGCAAAGTGCCCTCGAACTCTTCGCTGAGGGTGCCACCATTCCCTTCATTGCGCGATATCGTAAAGAGCGTACTGGTTCCCTTGATGAAGTCCAACTGCGTGACCTCTCGGAGAGAT
>NZ_DATNPA010000621.1:0-2096 GCF_036703385.1 Allocoleopsis sp.
GGGTCGTTGGCGATCGCACTCTGAAGGCTTTGGGGTAAGTCACCTTGGTTGAGGCTTTGGCTGTCGGGAGTAGTTGTATTGTCTACTCCCTCTTGTTGGTGCCAAGCTTGATAGAAGGCTGGGTAGGTCATGTTTTGAGCACAGTGCCAGAAGATCTCGTAGAGGATGTCGTAGCTCTCTGTATCTTCTATGTAGTCTTTTAAGCCTTCAACTACTACTGTAAGCAAACCGCTTTTGATGACTTTTTTCAGAAAATATATCGCGTCCAAAGCTATTATCTGCTCTTCAGTAGTTTGCAGCAGTCGCACCACAGCCGTAGTAGCATCTATGTTTATAGATGCAGCCTTTCCCAAAACCCAAGTAACTTGCTGAAGTATATCTGTATCCTCGCTGGTATTGAGTATCTTAACTAGAGTAGGGACAACAGCAGAGTTGTTAGAAGCAATTTCTGCCAATCTATTGACAGCAAATGAATTGATATTTTGAATCAATCCAAATATGAGCTGATTTTGATTAGTATCCAGCCTATCTAAAACCTCAAGTAGAGCTTTTAAATTTTCTAATTCATTAATACTTGTTTTGAGGGTCGGCTTTCTTCCTAGCAACCCAACTAGGGCATCAATATTATTTAATCTACTGATGGCTTGTTCAATGTTGACCACATCTATTTCTGTCATCAGATTAATAAAGTTTCTGCTGTCGTTTAAGTTTCCAGTAGGAAGTTTCAGTAAACTGTCGTCAAATCGCAAAGGGGTTTGGTTATTCTGTTGGCTGTTTGGTGACAGCTTATCTAGGGCAGCAATGGCAATGGGATTTCCAGCAGCAAATTTTTTCAAATTGCCTATAGTGTTGATGCGATGCAAGTTGATTATTTTTGATTTATTTAATGATTCTTTGCTACGTTCTAAATAAGCAACAATAACTTTGATAGCTAATGGGTTGCCAGGATCTATTTGCACTAAAATCTCAGCTACTTGTAGAGAATTGCCCTTACTTGGGTTGGAATTCATCCGCCTAGTCAATACATCAATTACCTTCTGGCGATGCGTTTGCGACAATGCAACTTCAGCTTCCTTTGCGATGAGAGGAAGCGTGTGTAATTGGCTGTTTTCTGAGTTGACAGCGCTAAACTTCCATTTAATAAGGTGTTCTATAATCTCATTAACACGCTCACAACCCCTAAACTCAGCAATTCCGAATGCTGCTAGAAAATAGGCTCGATACGAATAAAATCTCCCGCACCCATCCTCAAATTCCACCAACTTTTTGATGAATGCCTCCTTCTGCTCCTTCGTTACATCTTCATGAGGTCGCCCCAGCCACAGCAAAATCACCTCTTTCCACTGCGGCTCAAAAATGCGGTATCTCTCCGAGACTGGCTTAGGATTATGGTTATCGTGGGCGCGAGGTAAGAAAAAGTCCCAATCATCGATCGCCAGCGCTGCGAAATATTCCTGAAATGTAGGATGGAAGAAAGCGTAGACAGGTTGATGAGGATTTTTAGCATCTACACCCACTAGATTGAGCCAACCAACCGTGAGCGCCAATTGAAATAGAGAACTATCCCGAAATACACTATCAACAAACTTCTGCCGCAGACAAAATCGATTCGTTTCATTATCAATTGCTGCGACAGCCAACTCTTTCAGCTTGGCATTTAATTGCTCTCTTTCTTCAGGCGTTATTGTGGAAACTTCTTTTTCCTTGTCTTGCCACCTGTAGACTTCCTCGACAAACTGCTGGTAAAGTTTAGCCTTAGTATCCGGTAACTTTCCCTCCCACAAATGCCAAGTCGAACACAACAGCGTCAACCGCAGGGGATTTCTGACCAAATCCTTAATTCGCTCTTTTCCGGGTTTGTTTAACGCCTGCTGCAACTGAATACCCAATTCAGGGTCATTTTTTTGGAAACAAGCGTTGATAAACTCCTCTACTTTCTTTTGGCTAAACTCCAACGTGCGATAGGTTTGAAAGCCGTTGAGAGAATAGGGATTTGCTTCCCAGACATTCAGCCGACACGTCAGCACTACACGCAAGCGATCGCACCAGCCTACAATTCGGTTAGCGATCGCTGTGAGAGGACTCCCGAATTTAGC
>NZ_DATNPA010000622.1:0-2534 GCF_036703385.1 Allocoleopsis sp.
TCAATCTGGTAAGTCGTAGGAACCCGCGACTTATTACCGCTACATTCATCCTCAAGTTTGAGATTCGCGATCGCCTTTATTTTCGCAGTAGCTGTTAATTTTTCTCGATTGGAAGCATTAGAGCGTTTTTCGGGTTAAAAAAGTAATGTAGCAGATACTTTTGACTATCTTAACCAGTGGCGAGACGCTTTATCTATCGTTTTATGTAGGGTGTTCAAAATGGACAGTTTTTTCGATGCCTTCATCTCCTATGGACGAGCCGATAGTAAAGCATTTGCTACAAAACTTCATACTCGATTAGTTGAACAAGGCTTAAGAGTTTGGTTTGACCAAAACGATATTCCCCTCGGTGTAGACTTTCAAGAACAAATTTATGATGGCATTGAGAAGTCACATAATTTTCTGTTTATTATTGCCCCACACTCCGTTAAATCAGCCTATTGCCTGAAAGAAATCTTATGGGCTATCGAGCATAATAAACGCATTATTCCGTTGCTGCATGTCGAACTCAAGGACTGTTGGGACCAGATGCACCCAACTATCGGCAAAATCAATTGGATTTATTTTCAAGAAGAGAAAGACGATTTTGAAGCGGCTTTTACAGGCTTAATTGATTTGATGTGCCGACATAGGGATTATGTCGAACAACATACTCAGCTTTTAGTTCAAGCTTTGGATTGGGAACAACATCAAAAACAAAATAGCTATTTGTTAACTGGAGAAGAACGTCAACAGGCTGAATCTTGGTTAAAGAGGCAGTTTAAAGATGAACAGCCTCCTTGTCTTCCCACGGATTTACACTGTGATTTTATTAGTGAAAGCCTTAAGAATGCGAATAACTTGATGACTCATGTGTTCATCAGCTATGCCGACCCAGACCAAGATTTTTCCAATAAACTCAGTCGAACATTGAGGCGAAATGGGTTCACGATTTGGACGAATAAAACTGATATTAAAACAGGAACTGAATTTCATAAAGAAATCAATAAAGGGATAGAAGGAGCCGATAACGTTGTTTGGTTTATTTCCCTTCATTCGCTCCAATCTTGGTACTGCCAGGAAGAAATTACTCACGCTTTTGACAAAAATAAACGTATCATTCCACTGTTGATTGAACCAACTGAACTCAACGCTATACCTCCTCATCTGCGAGCTTTGCAATTTATTGATTTTACGAACCATCGCGATGAGGTCAAGTATAAAAAAGATGCGGATAATCTATTAAGGCTACTCAATCAAGATGCTCCTTATTACGAACAGCATAAAATTCTCTTAGTTAAAGCCCTCAAATGGCTTGAACAAAATCGCAATCCGAGTATTCTCTTGCGGGGGTACAATCTGAAACAGGCTGAAGCTTGGCTCAAGGTGGCAAAGCAGCGAACTGTACACCCACCACTGCCTTTGCATGAAGAGTTTATTAGTGAAAGCGCTAAGCAGCCTCCAGAATCATCCTTAGATGTTTTTATTGCTTATTCCCGCGTCGATTCCGATTTTGCCCGGAAGTTAAATGACGCACTTCAGATTCAGGGGAAAAAGACGTGGTTTGACCAAGAGAGTATTGCGTCCGGGGCTGATTTTCAGAAGGAAATTTACCGAGGGATTGAAAGTTCCAATAACTTCTTATTTATCATTTCCCCAAGTTCCGTCAACTCACCCTACTGTGCTTCGGAGGTGGAGTATGCCAGAAAGCTGAACAAGCGGATTGTCACGGTATTGCATAGAGCCGTACCTAGCGCAGAATTACACCCGGATTTAGCTGCTATCCAGTGGATTGACTTTAACAAACATAATGGCGACTTTTATGCCAGCTTTGGCGAACTGGTCAGAACGTTGGACACTGACTTGGAGTATATGCGATCGCACACGCGATTGTTACTCAAAGCACTCGAATGGGATAGAGAGAAACGCGACCCCAGTTATTTGTTACGGGGCAAGGATTTGGCAGACTCCGAGCAATGGCTCCAGTTAGGTGCGACCAAATACCCCCAACCTACAGAACTCCAGACCCTGTACATTACTACCAGTCGTAAGACTCCTTACTTTAAACCGAAGCTTCATACCGCAATTTTGACGAGTTTGGCAGTGACAGCCTTAGTTGTAGGAGTACGCTACCTCGGACTGTTGCAACCTCTGGAACTGGACACTTACGACCAGATGATGCGACGGCGACCCAGTGAAGTGCAGGATAAACGCTTTCTGATTGTTGAAATTCGTGAAGAAGATCTCCCAGCACTGAACAAAAAGTTTGGCAAAGGAATCGGAACCGTACCCGACAAGGCATTAGCACTTCTGTTGGAGAGACTCAATCAGTATCAACCCCGATTGATTGGCTACGATTTGTACCGAGATTTTCAGGCTGACCCGGTTGTAGCTAACCGTTTGCGAAACGAGGAGCGCTTTATTGGTATCTGTAAATTAAGTGACACGGATGTCCAGGGTAACGTGATATCACGGGGAGAAGGAATTTCTCCTCCTCCTGAAATTCCCGTGAAACTATTGGGAGAGCGCGTAGGGTTTAATGATGCTGTATTCGA
>NZ_DATNPA010000623.1:0-20788 GCF_036703385.1 Allocoleopsis sp.
GGGTTAATATCCACACACACCATCTTCACCCCCGCAGGTGTCATATTCCCCACCCCAATCGAGTGCAGCATACTGGAGAGCATCAAAATCATATCCGCCCCTTCCAACTGCTTGGCATACTCGGTTTGAGCTTTAATTAAATCCATCTCGGTATCCGGCAGGGGGCCATCATCGCGGATCGAACCGGCGAGAACGAAGGGCACGTTGTTGCGCACACATTCATACATTACGCCTTTTGTCAAGACTCCCTGTTCCACAGCGGCGGCAATATTGCCACAGCGACGAATCAAGTTAATCACTTTCAGATGGTGCCGATGTCCGCCTCGAACCGGAACTCCCCGTTTCATATCCACGCCGAGGGAGGTTCCCATTAGGGATTGCTCAATGTCGTGAACGGCGATCGCATTTCCTCCCAGGAGTGCCTGCACGTAGCCTTCCCGAATCAGACGCGCTAGGTGCTGACTTCCACCCGTATGAATCACAACCGGCCCTGCCGTTACAACAACCCTGCCACCGCGATCGCGCAGTTGACGCAATTCCCAAGCAATTTGCTCAACCACCAATTCCACCCGGCGTTCGCTGGAAACACCGGACGCCATAAAGCTAAATTCCTGGGTATTGCGCTGTTCTCGAGATTCGGTCTTGCGTACCGTGCGAATCCCTTCCACACCGACAATCACATGTTCACCCACCTTTAAATCCCGCAACAGTTTGCAGTGAGCCACGGAACCCTCAGGGGTGTGAGTAATTGCGATCGCGCCATCCATGCGTTGATTGTGTACCTTAATCCACTCACAATTAACCCGGACTTCTGTCGGATAGATTGTCGTGACATAAAAATCATCGGGAGCCACACCATCTTGAATAACAGGTTCCAGATTGGTATCACACACCTCTTGGGGCGGAGCCACCGCACCCAAATCGATCAGCAGGGTCATCATCTCTTCCATCAAATCATGGGAAGGAGCCGATACCCTCACCTCAGCACTGGAGGTACTTTGCCGCTGTTCTCCCAGGTTGAAATTGAGAACTTGGAAACTACCCCCATTTTCCACCACCAAATCGAGCGCTCTGCTGATTAGCCCAGAATCGAGTAAATGACCCTCCATGCGAACCACGCGGCTTTCCACTGGTGTATTGGCATGGACTTCGGTGCGAACCGGTTCAGTAACACGTAACGTCAGGCACTTCGCCGCACCCCCCGCTTTCAAGAATTCGGTTAGGGGTGTTTCAACAACTTCAAATCCAACGGCAGCGAGACGCTTTTTCAGGTCATCGCTGGCTTTATTCATCACCACCACTTGGTCGATATTCACCGCATTACAGGCGAAATTCACCGCATCTGGCTCATCTAGGGCAATCCGCTTTTCCGGTGCCACCCGCATTTCAATCAAGCGGTTGGAATAGGCGTCGAAGGCGGGGGGGTAGTAGAGCAAATAGCCACCGGTGAGGGGACAGAAGCAGGTATCGAGGTGATAGAAGCGTTCATCGGCTAACCGCAGCGATACCACTTCGATGTCGAGCCATTTAGCTAGGTAAGGGTGGGAGTCGAGTTCCGAACGGAAGCCATAACCCGCCCATAACCAGCGTCCTTCTCGGTCAAGTAAGGCATCCCCCGCCCCTTCAAAGGGGAGGTCTTTTGGGAGTTCATGGACGGTATAACCTTGGCTTTCAAACCACTGTTTGAAGTAAGGTTCCTCACCTTGGCGCTCTTTGTGGAGGAAGCGGCTGAGGACGACAGTCTTACCCAAAACTAAACCCGCATTGGCTGTGAATACCATATCCGGCCAACCGGGTTGAGGTTCAACGAGATCGACGCGTGCACGGTCTTTCAGGACATAGTGAAGCTTCTGCCACTGTTCAACAGCGCGATCGCGCGAAGACTTGTGAATATTCCCCTCCATCCACGGATTAATCACATAATCCACGTCGTAGTGTTTGGGGGCGCACATGAGGAAGCGAATCGAATCAGTCATAATGGGTTTTAAGCTGAGGTGGATGCTGAAGAGGCGATAAGTCCCCTTTCTACAAACGAACGCAAAATGCAATATCAGCCACAACAAGAGCCACTCCTTATCGTTCTACCTAGGAGTGGGTGCTGGCTAGAATAAAGACTAAACTTCTATTTTACTGGGTTAGGAGAGATTGGCCGGTTCATTCTGAACAATCTTTCAGGAATGACGTAAAATCGGTGGAGTCAGAGCCAAGGCTTGGAATACATCTATAGTTAAGTTAAAGTCCAGGTGAATTTATCTTTGGCTCGATTACTATTCAATTCAGGCAGTTGATAGTCATGCAGAATAAAAATTTTGTTCCCTTTTTTATCACAGCATTTTTATTAACTGGGTATCCAACGATTAACGTTGCTCAAGCTAACCCATCTATTCTAATTGCTCAATCGATCTGGAAGCCTTTCTCCTCGGCAGAAGGTAGATTTAAAATATTGATGCCCGGTACTCCGACCCAAGAGAAGAAAAATACTAAAACGAAATATGGTACTTTTCCTACTACTATCTTCTCCGTGATTCGTGAAGAAGAAGCTGGGTATTTAGTCAGCTATTTAGATTTCCCCCAAAATATAAACCTAAATGCTCGCAATAGAGACCAGTACTTATCAGCGATCGCTTCTGGTTTTGCCCAAGGTGCTGGTGGGCGGTTAGTCAGTCAGCAAAATATTCGTTTAGGCAATTTGTCTGGAAAAGAAGTTAGACTGCAATTTGAACAGGGGGTAATTGGCAAAGGCAGACTTTTCTTAGCCAATAAACGTTTGTATGCTGTAATAGTGATAACAGATAAGGAAAAGAATTTAACCAAAAGTATTCAGGGCTATTTAAATTCATTCCAACTCCTCAACAATTCTGCGAATCCAGGAAAACCCACACCCCGAAAACCGACCCTCGAAGAACTCAACACTGACCTACAAAAAGCTGTTTGCAGCCAGAACTGGCCTCAATCTCTCAAAATCATTGACCAAATGGTTGCGATCGCACCTACTCCAGAAGTCCGCAACCAGTTGGTAACTTACCGAAGTCAATTACAAGGTCTTGCTAATTCTGGATCGACAATCCCTCCACAGTCACTACCTGGGTGTGCGACTGCCAAATAAAGTCGTTGAGCGCGTCGAGTACATCTCGACGCGCCCAAAAATTTAACTAACCGGAAGTTCCCCTAAAGGGGAACTTCCGGTTAGTTAAATCATTTGAGTTTAAGTACAAAGCTATATACCTTCTGATCCGCTGGATTCTATCGATTACCTCATGAATCTCAGCAATTAGCTTTTCCGTGTCATCCTGACTCTTGTCAGTCTCGACCTGGTATGTATCTCTAGGCTCTTCGTACATAATGACGATTTGCTTTCATAGTCCTTCCAAGCCAAATAGTGGTTGACTTTTGTTCCTGTAACATCTCTCTAAGGAATAAAACGAATGTAATAATTCTTAGTATAAGCAACTACCGAAAAGCCTATACCGTCAGTAGTATCAGTAAGCTTTAGAAATATTAAGACATTATAAAGTTTATTTAATCATCTATCCACAGAAAGAAGTTCGGGAGGGGTGAAGTCAGTAAGAATTGAAAAAAGTTGTTGACATAAAACGTGTAATGTGAATACTAGACCGCAGGCAAATCTCGGTAACCCAGCGATTTGGTTGAGCATTGACCCTAAAACGGTTAAGCAAAGAATAGATAGGATTACCGATCAGCTGGAAAGGGTTCGGCACCAGTTTGAGTCTCAAGTTGAAGCGAGTTCTTCTAATCAGGCGGAAAAATAAGCTCGAAGGTCAAGGACGAGTATCTTCGACCATCTTAATGACTTTCTTTCTTTCGGGCGAGACAAGCCTCCATTTCTCTCTCGCTTTGGCTGGAAATAATTCCTGGGTGCGCCCAAGCTAATTTGCCGCTAGGCAGTCTAACCTGTACCCATCCGTCATCAGTCCGTTTGCCAGTAACAGGGATCGATTCTCTGAGAGATTCGACAACCTCACTCTGAAGTGAAATCGGATTAGAGCGTAGATTACCATTCACAAAAATCGTACAGGTTTTACTTTTTGGTGATGCAGAGGGGCTAGGACTAAGCTCTTTGTCAGAATTTTTAGCCCTTGGAGATGACTGCGGTGAAGAGTTAGCAGAAGATAACGCTCTCTGTGCCGGATTGGTAGGAAGTTCTCCTGGCTTGCGGGTGGAGAGACCAACTGCTAAAGCTACAGTGAGTAAAACTCCTCCAATTCCAAGGGGTAGAAGGAATTTGTACGGGAACGTAAAAACCGAAGAGGAGCTAGATTTGTCACCTGCCACGCTCGATGATGATAAATTTACCGCAGGATTTGGGTGAGTCGGCTCTACAGGAAGTAGGCGCGTGGACTGTTGCAGTACTGTATTTGCTGTTGCAGGCACCGTGTTCGGTTGGCTCTGGCTATCCAATGGGGCTAACGTATCCACCTCATCTTGAGATTCAGGGTTGGGATTAGTCGGCTCTACGGGAAGTAGGCGTGTGGATTGTTGCAGTACTGTATTCGCTGTTGCAGGCACCGTGTTCGGTTGGCTCTGGCTATCCAATGGGGCTAACGTATCCCCCTCATCTGGAGATTCAGCGTTGGGATTAGTCGGCTCTACAGGAAGTAGGCGTGTGGACTGTTGCAGTACTGTATTCGCTGTTGCAGGCACCGTGTTCGGTTGGCTCTGACTATCTGATGGAGTAAGCTTAGGAGTCTTATCCTCCGACTGGTGGAGATTGGCTAGCTTCAAAACCATCTGTTCTTCAATCGGTGCTACATCCTCCTCCCTAAGTCCGAGACACTGTTGAAAGCCCCTTAACTCCTCGCGCTCTTGAGTATCTAGAGGGTAGTTATGGCAGATCACTTTTGCCAACTGCCGCTTATATTGCTGCAATTTTGCTTGGTAGTCGCGATAAGGTTTTAGGACTTCAGCTTCAATGAGAGTACAATCGTCCGAAATAAGGCCCAAACTTGTTGCCAGTTGGCTCAATCTAGAGCGACCTACTTGAGAAATCTCTCCTCCAGTGACCCAACTTTCGGCGACTTTGCGATACTTCAGTTTTGGGTGATCAAGGGGGGCTTGGGAGAGCAGTATCTGAGCTTTGTCCTCAACTGAATACAACTCTGGCTTCAAAGCTGGAGCTGCGATTTTAACTTTGTTGGTAGCGTATTGATGTAGCTCATCCAACGAAATCCAGCCGTCATTATTTATATCTGCTGCTCCCGTTTGAATTCCCTCTACTAAGTACTGGGTATAGACAGAGTGGCTAGAAATATTTGGCTCCAAGGAATTCTCGGTAGAAGTAAAACACGAGAGAATAACTCCTTTTTCACTAACTAATTGGGTTTGGATGTTCGCAGTGCTATGAGCGTCTACCGCCATTTCCTGAGTGGATATGGGGCTTACACAGCCATCTAAGATTACGACTTGACGCTGACAGGAGCTGTTGCTCATCACGTTATGCACGAAACTGGTAGGAACAGCACTAACCCGAATCAGATCAGCTCTGGGGCTTTTGCGAGTGATGGTGGTTGCAAAATAAAACTTACCGCTATCATCCCAAACCAGATGACCGGAAAAAAATAGCACCACTAAGTCATCTTGCGTGCGACCTGAAAATAAGCTTTCAATCGCCTCCCGCATGACTGGGGGGTTAGGATTGCACAGCTGTTTTACCTCGTCAAAGCCACCCATTTCTAAAGGCTGCAAAACTCGCTGCACTGCCTCGACATCTGTCTGTGCGCCAGGAAGTGGGCTCAAACCGGGCCCATACTCGCTGACTCCAATCAGGAGTGCTATTTTTGCCATTTGTAATTTCCTACGTTGCTACCAATTTCTGTTCGTCTAAGTCTGGATGATTTAAGACTCTTGTGAACCTAACGTTGGATGCACCTACCGTTCTCGCCCTGGAAAGTTATCGGAAGTTTACTAGGTTGATTAACTCAGCTATTTCCCTCTTCCCTCTGTTATATCCTGTTAAAAATGCAAGTATCCACTCGAAGCGTTCAATTTAGGGATACCGATGGCCTATGGTCATACTGTCCATTAGACTTCATGCATTAGGGATTTTTGCACTCTTGAGGGAAAAGGGTAAAAGAATCTGTCTTCCCCTTCCCCTTTAACCTTTTCCCTGACTTCTGCAAGAAGTCCATTGATGTGAGCCTGAGTTCAAATAAACGTTGAAAGCGGCTTAGCGACAGCGAGGATGTAGAAAACTCCCTACCAGACTCTAGCAGGAGTGGTAGGGTGTATGGCGAGGCATCTCACACATAAAGTGCGATCGCTTTTTGCAAAATCTATACTTTACGCATGTTGCACAACTCACGAAGTAGAAGACTTTTTCCCATTTTTAGCATCTTTTGCCAATCCCTTAGATTCTTGAGGAGTGGATTGATCTTCTAACTCATTCATCTCAGTCTCACCGTTGTTAGCAGCCTTAGGCAACATCGGAGCTAGAAGTTCCCAAGCTTTTTCGGCGCTAGGAAGAAACTTATCGTGAGCGGCTCTAGCTTCAGCAAACTTAATTAAGATCTTGGAAAAGTTCTTATCCGTCGCTTGCTGCATCTGTTCCGGTGTCAGCGGTTCGGGAGAAAATAAGGCCTCGATTACAGCACGTAATTCCGCTGCGCCCTTATAAGCTTCTTCTAAGGAGACTCTCAAGCTTGCCAAGGTTGCGATCGCTTTAACCGCCTGGATAACTTCTGGTTCATTATCCTCTGATTGGTCAGTTATCGGTGGCTCCACCATAATTAAATCCTCCGCACTCAACCCATCTGCAAAACTTTCTCGATTCAAGCTGGTGTCTTCTGGGTCATCCATGCGGCGTTGAATTTCTTCGATCGCCTTTTGTCGGGTTTTGTCATTGTCTGTTCGCCCTGCAACCTCGACAAACAAACCAAGTTCTCTTAAATCCTTAGTCGTATACTGTACTGTAGCTCTTGCCATAATTTTTGGTATTTTTTCGGTAGTACTGTATTCGCGTGCCTGATTCTACAATATAGAGTTTCAACAGTACGGGTGTATTATTGTTTATTTAAGATTCTGGCGATCGATTTCGTTCTGTTGGTGACTACTGAAAAACAAGTCAGTTTATGACCAATCCTCTCCAAACACCTCACAGTGAATATCACTGGGATGGTAGCGATATTCGCTTCTTTGAAGGCTGGTACTACCGCGTCACCTTGCCCGACTGCGGTCAAACCTTTGCCTTCATGTATTCCATTGATGACCCCATCGGGGGTAAAGCCTGTAGCGGTGGTGCGGCTCAAATTCTGGGCCCCAACGATGAGTATCTCTGCCGGACGTTCCCAAACGTTAAGCAGTTTTGGGGTTCATCGGAATCCTTAGCACTGGGACATTGGGGCAAAACCGACTTAGCTACTCAACCCCAATACCTCCATCCTGCTAAGTTTGAGCATCACATCCAAGAAGGTTATCAAGCAACAGCGACCCTGAATCAGGGTTATATTTGCGATGGTCGCGTTAGCGTAGCGGTTCCAAAGGAGCAAGCGAACCGCCTACGGCATCACGCCACCTCTGCCTACTGTCATTGGCAGTATGAAATTCAACCACTCTATGGTTGGGGCGATTCGGGTATACCGCAACAATCAACAGCGGGCTGGCTTTCTTACTTACCGATATTTGAACCAGGCTGGCAGATTTTGATGGCGCATGGCTTAGCAACGGGTTGGATTGAGTGGAATGGCAAACGCTACGAATTCACGGATGCTCCTGCCTATAGTGAAAAAAACTGGGGTCATGCTTTTCCTAAAAAGTGGTTCTGGCTGAATTGCAACAGTTTTAATGATGAACCCGACCTTGCCCTGACAGCAGGCGGCGGTAAGCGGAAAGTACTCTGGTGGCAAGAGTCTGCGGCTTTGGTTGGCATCCACTACCGGGGTAAGTTCTATGAATTCGTCCCCTGGAACTCAAAAGTGAGCTGGCAGATTCAACCTTGGGGTTCCTGGCAGATGCAAGCCGAAAATGCGGACTATGAAGTTGAGTTAATCGGGACGACAGACCAAACTGGAACGCTCCTGCGAGCACCAACAGAACAGGGTCTAATCTTTTTTTGTCGCGATACCATGCACGGTCAGCTATCCTTGGAACTCCGAGAGCGGCGCAGTGGAAAATCTAAAATAATTCTGAAAGCCAGCAGCTCTGTTTGTGGATTAGAAATAGGCGGCGGCCCCTGGCAAGACTCTTGGATATCTAGCGCCAAATTCCCCTGGGTCGTATATCTATAAACAAAAGAGGGTAATGGCATCAATCGGCAAACTTTTCTCTCCTGTTTCAGGATCTTCCCTCTCTGTTCGTCAACGGCTTTGGCTATAATAGGGTGCGTGCATTGGGGCTGTAGCTCAGATGGATAGAGCGAGCGCCTCCTGAACAATCGGGCACCGTGGAGGAAACTCCATGCGTGAATGTGGTCAAATTCGGTGAAACCTAAAGAGTGTCCCTTATGCTGGGTACTCTACGGCAATACCGAGCCAAGCCTGATTTAACACGATTCATGAATCGTTAGAGTTTGAATCAGGAAGGTCTAGAGACTAGACGGCCACCACCTAAAGGCTCGTAGCCTACGGTGAAGGTATAGTCCAGAGAGTGAGGAAACTCACACAAATCTGAAGCGCTAGGTCGCCGGTTCGAATCCGGCCAGTCCCGTTTCCTGCTACTCTAATCAAATCTACCTTAGAGCTATTCGTTCTTTAAGGTATTGTTGCAACAAGAGGCAGATACTTCCATGTCAACTAGTTCGGGATAACAAGCAAGTTTCTACCAATTTGTACGGACTGCCAGAGTTTCGAGGAGGAAAGTATTGAGGCGGTCAGTTCGACTGTTTCTGGCATTTATGTTGAGACGGTTGGCAGTACTCTTAGACTGTTATGTGGCTACGTTAAGGAGATTCCTAATCCAACTCAAATACAGAACTCCCTTTCATCCCAAGTGGAGCAGCTTGATGCTAAACCTTAATGGACTAATCGGGAGATGGGTAGAAGGGGAAGTACTCCAATGTAGTGCATAAGTGTAGAAATGGCAGCGAGATAACCTGATTCATCCCTTGATTCATGCTTTTGAGGATTTCTTCCCGTAGGCGACGAGAAATAATTTCACCACCTCGACGCTCTAGAGTTAGATTATTTTCTTGGCTGATGCCAACCCTGGCGCTTTCCCTCATCTATGGCTATAACCAAGTCGAAAACTATTTTGTGCAACCGAAAGCCATTTTTGTCTTAGGAGGGGCTGAAGAGCGAGAGCTATTTGCCGCTAAGTTTGCTCAGACGCACCCAAGACTACCGATTTGGGTGTCTTCAGGTAGCCCTCAGTGGTATGCACAGCGGGTGTTTACCAAGGCAGGAATTAAGGCGACTCGCATCCACCTTGACTATCAAGCCGAGGATACAGTGACTAACTTCACAACCTTGGTGGATAAGTTAAAAGCTGAGGGGATTGATTGCGTGTATTTGATTACCTCTGACGATCACATGCGTCGCGCTCGTGTGATTGGTGAAATTGTATTTGGTAGTCGGGGAATTGTGGTCAAGCCTGTACAAATTCCTACAGAGCGATCGCCTGAACCCATCGATAAAACCATCCGAGATGGTGCAAGAGCCATTCTTTGGGTGACTACCGGCTATACGGGAGCCACCCTGCGGTCAAGTATCAAAAAAGAATCAGAAGAGGGGACGAGATGAATTACGCCCCCGTTGCTACGGCTTCTTGTACTAAAACGTAGGGTTGCACAATGAGAGCTTGGAAGCGCCTGGTCTGGTCACTGTTCCAATCGGTGATTTGGTTGGGCGATGGCTTGTGAATTAACTGCTCACTAATCCAATGCTGTACTGACAAGACATCGTCACGAGCGATCGCTACCCCAACATCCAACAAATCTAACTCTGGATGAACCACTACAACCACATCACGCTGGATGTGAGGTTTAAGCCAATTCAGCTCAGCTTCATCCAGACTCTCTGCTAATTGATCTCTTAAATCCTGCATTGTGAAAAATTCCGTTTTGATTACGCCCTATTGTACTGGGTTTGATTCGGTGCGATTACATCTCTCTATAGGGATTGATCCCAAATCCAGGCTGATGACTTTCTGATTGTTTAACGGGTAATAGGTTGGAAGTTCTGATTATCAATTACCCATTACCTATTACCCATCCTAGCAGGATTAAACAGGTGTAATAGCCGGATTTGGTATGGCTTATTCCTCCGCTTTCATTTCGTCAATTTCAAACAAACTCACAATTACACCAGCGATAGGAATAGAGATAAAAACTCCTAGTAGACCTGCTACTCTAGCGCCTACTAGCAAGGCAGAAAATATCACAATAGGAAAACAACAATGACGGTTTCAAAATAATCTAAAATTTGGATAAATGCCCACCCAGAGGCGAACAGGAGTAGAAATCGGACTAACACCGAGTTGTTGATCCGCTCCAAAAAATTCTTGGTGGGTAGCTTACTCATGGAAATCAGGTACGCAAGCGGGTAGTTGACTTCCTTTTCAGAATAGTTCGCCTCTAGCGTACTGACTCACCGCCCTAAGTCGTGCATTGCATGAATCGCCGCCGCACACTGTTGGGTTATAGCTTCCAATTCTTCCCGTTTTGTCGAGGTGGGGGCATCAATCAGCTGACCAATCCGCACGGTGACTGGCACAGGTCGCGGCACGGGAGAACCTTTTTGAAAAATTGCCTCAGTACCCCATAAACTAACGGGTAGTAGGGGAACTTTCACCTTAGCTGCAATCAAGGCAGCACCCAGTTTGGGGTCGGGAATTCGGGCGTCAGGGGTCCGCGTTCCTTGCAAAAATACCCCAACAGCCCATCCCGCTTGCAGGCACTCGATCGCGGAACGAATGGCTGTACGGTCTGCCGCTCCCCGCTTCACCGGGTAAGCACCATACAATGCGATCGCTTGTTTCAAGATAGGGATGCGAAACAATTCCTCCTTAGCCATATACGCCACAGGACGCTGTACGCAACAGGACAAAATTGGCGGGTCAAAGTCGCTAGCGTGGTTACTCACTACCAGCAGGGGTCCTTGTTGGGGTACATTTTCGGTACCATAAATCCGACCCCGAAGGTAAGCGTGAAGCACCGGGCTGACGACTGACCACTTAAAGGCGTGGTAGAGGGCTAGGCTGGCAAAGGGTTCGCGGTTTTTGCCCATGAGGGTTGGAGGTTGGAGGTTGAAGGTTGAAGGTTGGAGGTTAGAGGTTGAAGGTTGTTAAGTGATTAACTGTGGAGCGATCGCTAATCACTCAGCAGTCACTCAGCAGGTAAATCGGCGACGCTACCGACATTTTCCAACACTAAGTCAGGGCACATTCGCTTAATCAGACCAGTGAGAACTTTGCCAGGGCCAATTTCTACCACTCGCTCAATGCCCTCTACTGGCAACTGCATGGTAATTTCTTGCCAGCGCACAGAACCGGTCATCTGAAGCTGGAGGCGGTTCTTTAGGGCTGCTGCTTCAACCGTTGGCACTGGCTCCACATTCGACAGCACGGGTACTTGGGCGTCGGCAAACGGGACGGACTCCAAAACCTCTTGAAACTCGTTGGCAGCCTCTGCCATTAAGGGGGAGTGAAAGGCACCCGATACATTTAAGGGAACGGCGCGTTTCACCTTAATTTTTGCTAAGACATCCTTAACCGCTTCTGGCGTTCCAGAAATGACGACTTGAGCTGGACTGTTGTCATTCGCGAGGACAACATTCGGTGTCTGTTGAATTTGTTGTTCGAGCTGTGCGCGGTCAAACCCAATCAGAGCCGCCATCATGCCGTCAGAAGCACTATCCATCAATTCGGCTCGACGCTTAACCAGGCGTAACCCAGCTTCAAAGTCAAATACTCTAGCAGCGTAGAGGGCGACATACTCTCCCAAGCTGTGACCGGCTAGGAGATTGGGTGTGTTGCCGCGATCGAGCAGTACATCCGCCAGAATGCTCTCAACCACATACAGGCAAGGTTGAGTGTAAAGAGTACGAGACAGTTTATCCTCTTGGCTTTGGCAGATTTCTAGAATGTCCCATCCTAGAATCTCCTGAGCTTGCTCAAAGTGACGCTGAGCAGAGGGTAATTCTAGCAAATCTAATCCCATGCCAATTGCCTGAGAACCCTGTCCTGGAAACACCCATGCAGTTTTAGTCATTCGTCATGCGTTGTTGATGATCAGGGATTTATTATCTGCTATTGGCGCACCCTGTTGAGTTTTCCCAGGCAGAAAGCTGTTTCTGGGGAACGTTGAGATTCCGGTTCCCCCCACCCCTCTCTTTCTCCCCTAAGAGGGGAGAGGACAGAGGACGAAGCCTTTTTTTATTGGGTTAGGGGGGCAAAAATTGAATGACAGCAAGAGGTCTATTGGTCAATTAGGGATGCACCCACCCCATACCCTTAGTCATGACCTGCTTGGTTGATTTCAACAATGACCACAGTAATGTTATCTCTACCCCCCTTCTCTTTAGCGGCCTCAATCAGTTTGGCAGCAGCCTGGTCGTTGTTCAAACTGGGCTGGAGATAGGAGGTAATGATGGCATCAGACAGTTCTTCTGTGAGACCGTCGCTACACAGTAGCAGGCGATCCCCAGCCTGTACATCTAGGGGTTCAACCTCAATGGGCTGCAAGTCCTTGCGACCCAAACATTGAGACAAAACATGACGCCAGGGATGTACCCGAGCCTGATCGGGAGTAATATCGCCCGCTTTCATTGCTCGTGCCACCCAGGTGTGGTCTTCCGTAATCTGTTCTAGTGTTGAGTTTCGTGACCGATACAGACGAGAGTCTCCGACATGAGTGAACAAAGGCTGCTCTTTACGGAACATCACCACAACGGCGGTGGTTCCCATGTCTGAACGCTCTGGATGATTTTGCTGATCTTGCAAGATGGCTTCATTGGCCTCCAAGAGGGCTTGCACGAGTAACTCATCCGACGGCATGACGGATTGCCAATGCTTATCTAAACAAGCGTGAATCGCCTCTGTAGCAAGTTGACTAGCCTCTTGCCCACCAGCATGACCTCCCATGCCGTCGGCAACTACAAAAAAACGTCCGTCAGGGTCGATGTAGTAGTCATCCTGGTTAACGGTACGAAGTAAGCCCGGATCGGTGAGACCCGTGAAGCTACGTTTCATATATTGTTTACTGGCGTCTTTTGACTTTACGGAAGTTAAAACATGCGGTCAAACCGATCAAGCCTTCTGAGCAAGCGAATCAGGGCAAATGCCGCAATAGCCGCTACAACAGCAACGACAATCGCCAGCTCGACTTTCCCATTCACGAATAGGATCGTAGCTGAGAGTGTGAACGCACTGATGAGTAAAGTATAGTTGGTTCCCAACTGTATGCTGCTAATGCGTCGCAGAATCCGGTCTGATTCGATAGACCGCACTCGAACGCGCAAGTCGCCTCGTTCTAGTTTATCAATGGTATCTTCAATTCGCCGAGGCAAACCCAAAGCGGTGCTACTCACTTGCGCCGCTTGGCGTCCCAGTTCATTGAGGAAGCTATTACCGTTGGGAGTGTTGCCGTTTGTCATAATCTGTAATGCAAAAGGTTTTGCAACCTCCATAAAGTTGAACTCTGGATCTAAGCCTTTCCCTACACCTTCCAACGTCGAGAACGCTCGCATAACGAAGGTGAATGTGGCAGGAAATCGAAACGGCTGGTCGTAAGCAATCTCGTAGAGATCGTCGCTGATTTGAGCTACCGATTGATTTTCAAAGGGCTTATCCATGAAATGATCCAGCATATACTGAACCGATCGCCTTACTGGCCCCATATCGTCAACGGGTGAGAGTGCACCCAATTCAACGAGGGAAGTAACCACTCGCTCAGCATTTTTTTCCGCAATGCCAAAGAGTGTCTCCATTAGTTGCTCACGCACATTCGACTTAATCCGCCCCATCATGCCAAAATCATAAAAAATCAAGGCACCTTCGGGATCAACCGCAATATTTCCCGGATGGGGGTCTGCATGGAAGAAGCCGTCATTAAGCAGCTGCTGTAGGTAAGCTTTCGCCCCCAGATGAGCAATTAATTTGCGATCTAAACCAGCCGCCTCTAGGGCTTCATAATGACTAATTTTAATTCCTGGAACATATTCCAGCGTCAGCACCCTGGGAGAGGTATACCGCCAGTATACTCGCGGTACTCGCACCCAGTCATAAGTGCGAAAATTGCGGCGAAATGTATCTGCATTTTGGCCTTCGCTCAGATAGTCAATTTCTTCCCAGAGGATGCGGCAGCACTCATCATATATTCCCAACCAGTCCCGACCGCGACCCCAATCTGGATGGCTTTGAAAGTAACGAGCAATGCCTTTAAGAATTTGTAAATCAATGGTAAAAAGCTTCTTTAAACCGGGTCGTTGTACCTTAACTACGACCTCTTCGCCGCTATGCAGTTGGGCTTTATGAACTTGACCCAGGCTAGCCGCCGCCAATGGAATTGGCTCAAAACTGCTAAAGAGTTCTGTAACCGACTTCCCTAAATCTTGCTTAATAATGACTTCAGCTTGCTCGAAGCTAAAGGCAGGTACCCGATCTTGCAGCTTGCTAAGTTCCTCTACATACTCACTGGGAAATAAATCAGCACGGGTGGAAAATAGCTGCCCAACTTTAATGAAGGTTGGCCCTAAATCTAAGAAGGTGTCTCGAATCCAGATAGCCTGTCTTTTGCGTCTGACCGCTTTTTTTTCGTCTGTAACGCCGCCTGCATAGCTCCAGGCTTTACTATCGAGCCACAACCCAGATAGTAGGGTTAACACAAAAGCCCAAATGTCAAGGAATCGCCGATGACGGGAATAATTTTCCTGATTCCAGCGATAAGCTTTGTCTTTGTAAACCTTATCTAGGGAGCGGTGGGAGGACACCGGGCGTTCCTTGCTTGGTTTGAGGTGGATAGGGTCGTTAGAGAGAGCAGACACTCGGGTTCCTATAAATTAATCGTTTTTCAAAAAATCAGTACTATAAAAACGTTTTTAACCCTGCGATCAAGAATGATTATTGATTTTTTGGCGCAATCAAGCCTTTCCCCTAGGGCGAAATCAAAATTAACAAGGGGAGAAGCATCCGCTCTTATACAGATTGATTGCGATAGAGTTTCAATTCAGCACGCAAGCGGGCAATTTCGGCTCGGAGTTCATCAATGGTGGCTTGGAGATCGCCGGAGTGCGAGCCAAAGGGAACAATCGTGGTGGTTGTTCGCCCCATCGTTGCTGTTTCGGCCTCACGCTGGGCTTGTTCCATAACTTGCTCGGTAAATTCCCGCAGTCGTTCGCGTTGCTCAGCATCAAATTTACCGAGTTCACTTAGGGCATTCGTCAGGGCATCTTCTACTTGCTGATTAAGAGCTTGCGCCAGAGCTCTGCCGACGAAAAAGGCATGAATTACAGAATTGCTCATGAAAAAATTTCTTTAGCATCCGCAACAAATTATAACGTGTTTATCAGGGGAGGGGCTGGAACCTAGGTTGAAGGCTGAAGGTTGAAGGTTTTGAATATCATTTTCAACTTGCCAACTGCCCCATTGACCCACTTTCGACTTAGAGCCGGGGTTTGGATACAGGCCAATCAGCTCTAGAGGGAAAGGATTGCTCTGTGTGCAAAAAGCTCGAACCCGGCCCCTGAGGACCGTTTACTCGAAGTGCGAACCCAAATCCTAACCCGGCTGAGGCCGCGATCGCACCGGTCATTAGTAGTGCTCGTAGTAGTGCTTTTTTATCCCGGATGGGGTTACGCCCCGCTAGGCTAAAGTCCCCCTCCACTAACGAGCTTTCCTTTGGAGTACAGGATAATTTCGCTTCACGCGCTTTGAGAAGGTTAACTTGTATTACAGTTGTGCGCCCAAAATGAGTTAGAGTTTGGAGTTTTGTGACTAAAAACCGACCCAGCACGGCTGGAGGCGTGAGTTTTTTATGTACTGTCGGTGGGAATGTTGTGCTGTTTGTCGAAGACGATTTTTCTGCCCGATGCCGGGAGTTGGAGCGGGGGGATATCTCTTGGCTGGGTTTCGGTTGAGCGATTAAACACTCTTGCAGTGGCGATTGAGGCATCGTTTTGGACTCCAGCTTGGGCAGTAGGGAAAACCACGCTTCTATACTTTGGGGGCGTTTTTGGGCATTGATTTCCAGACCTCGCCAAATCGCCCGTTTAACGCCTTGGCTAATCTTAGGCGTGAGATGATGCGAATTTGGCTGGAACAGGCGATCGCCCCCATTGGTTTGAAGCTGTTGGCGAACTGGTGCGGGTAACGGTGGGTTCCTATAGAGCAATGTGTAGAGAGTTGCTGCCAAGCCGTAAATGTCTGTTGCTGGTGTACGCTGCTGTTCGTGTGAATACTGTTCGAGTGGCGCATATCCGGCGGAGAGTAGACCCGCTTGGGTTTGCATTATCCCCGGTAAGAACTCGCTCATCATGCCAAATTCACCGAGTACAACGCGATCCGTGTTGTGACAGCGAATCATGTTTTGAGGTTTGACATCTCGATGCAGCAAGCCTGATTGGTGCAGGGCACTCAATGCGTTGCTAATTTGATGAACATAGTCTATGGCTTTTGCTTCTGAAAGTACCTCAGTTTCAATGACTTCCGCCAGAGTCGGCCCTGGAACATATTCCATCACCAGGTAGGGACATCCAGCGTCTTCAAAGGTATCGAGAACCTGAACCAGATTCGGATGCTTGCAGTTTTTCAAGCGATCGCCAAGCTCTAGAAACTGCTGCTTAAATCGGTCAAACTCTAAATGCTGACGCAGATTTTCGGTTAAAGTTCTGATGACGACTGTTTGACCCGACTCTGTGTTAATTGCCTGGTAGGTGAGCGTCAGAACACCTTGGCCTAGGCGAGTGTTCAGGAGATATTTCCCTGTATGTAAAGCTGCTCCAGCCGTCAAATTCATAAAATTTCACTTGCTGTTTTTCCTACATATGCTACCCCTTAGGCGTTGGATAGAGAAGAAGCCAAACTACAGGATTGAGCCAGCAAGTGCCCGAAGCGCTTCAGAAGGCAGAAGATGAAATGCATAAGGCAGAGGGCTCCCACGTGTAAAAAGCGTGGGATTGGATAAGAATGTTTGATTTACCTTATGCCTTTCTTGTTCAAAATCGTAGAATTTGGCTCCAGTACTTATGCCATCACAAGTAACTGTTTTTCCACCGATCGCTCTCTCCTTGCTGTTGCTCTTAGGATCGGGCAGAACTGTCAGCGCCATCACAACTACCAGTCAGTTCGCACCAGCACCAGCAGTGACATCCACTCAGGCTGAATTGTTAGCCCATCTGGCAGTCAAACTGGCGGCTACCGAAAACATGGAGCAATCCTTGCCGCTCTTTGACCGTGCCGTACAGATAGCGCAGGCGATTCCTGATCAAGCGTCTAAAATCAGAGCCTTGTCTGCGATCGCACTAAAGCTAGCAGCCGTGGGTCAGACAAAGCGTTCTCAACAATTGTTCGATCAGGCTGTACAGCTTACCCAAAAAACGAGTTCAACGTTCGATATGTACGCCCAAGGGCCAGCCTTGCGAGATGTGATTATTCAAATTGCCCAGGCTGGACAGACTCAACGGGCGTTGCAGCTGACGAAAACTCTCTCTTCTAATTACCTCAAAGCTCAGGTACTCAATGAAGTGGCGGCGAGCCTGGCTAATCATGGACAATTGCCCCAAGCTAAGCAAGTTTTGCTAGAAGCACTCCAAGATGCTAGAGGTATTACCGGAGACTATGCTTATGAGTCGAATGGCTCTTGCGGAAACGATAAATTTGAGGTGCTTTCCAAAATTGCTGGTAATTTCAGCCTGCTGTCCCAATTCGATACCGCCCTCCAGATTGCTGGAAGCGTCTCTGGTTGTAGTTCTGCTGCTGGTCAATCGACTCGGGATTATCAAGCGTGGGCTTTCCTCGGCATCCTCAGCCATTTGGCAACAGTAGACCAGGTCAAGCAGACCTGGAAAAACGCCCAGACCATCAAAAGCCCCTTGGAACAAAGCATCGCCTGGTCTGCGATCGCACTCAAACTGGTAGACATGGGAGAAAGACCCCTAGCCCTATCCATCGCCAAAAAGATCGCTGACATTCCTCCTGTAAAGGACTACACTCCAGAGTGGACGCAGCTCAACTTCAGTACCAAGGAGGATGCACTGCGGGATATCGCCCTGAAACTGGCACACAAGCGGCAGTTTGATGCGGCTCTTCAAGTCGTACAGGGAATGACACAATCCCCCCAACGAGCAATGGGTTCAACGTCGGAATCCGATATTTTTCCTCATCCCAGTATCAAAGACACAACATTGGGTGAGATTGCCCACGAACTAGCGATCGCGGGGCAACTCTCTCAGGCACTCCAGGTGGCTAACTCTATTTCTGATGCAGAAGGGAAAGCCTTGGGTTTGATTGCGATCGCCACAGGATTACAAAAAATAGGGCAACATTCACAAGCCTCGAAACTCTTGCAAGACTTGCCGTTGCCCCCAACCCCAACAAAACCAAACGATTATTCCGCATCTGAGCCGATCAGCCACATTGCCGTTGCACTGATTACGGCTGGACAGATTGACCGTGCTATTCAGATGGCTCAGTCTATCCCTAATGATTTAACAAAAGAAACTACCCTAAGAGATATTGGTACCCAACTGGCAGAGATCGGGCAGGTTGAGTCAGCCTTAAAACTAGTCAACCCTCTTAAAGGTGAAGGGTCTAAGGCTACTGTGTTGAATAAAGCGGCATCCAAGCTCGTGGAATTGGGCCAATTGGATCGGGCGTTTCAGATGGCATCCTCTATGAAAGGGAGCCCATCATCCCTTCAAGGGAGTGAAAAAGACAAGCTTTTAGCGGATATAGCTGAGCAATTTGCTCGAAAGGGGAAGCGATCGCAAGCCTTACAAGTGGCTGAAACTATCGTAGAGCGTGAACTTAAAGCAAAAACGATAGCTGCGATCGCTACTCTTTAAAACATGCGGCAGAAATTCTTAAAGAATCTCCATCGCTCGATTCGTGGAGCGTGTCAACGAAGAAGCAGTATACCGGTCTGTGCCAGACCAACAATCAGACCCAAGATTCCGCCTAAATTAACAATGGCTTGCAACTCATTCTTGACAATTCCTTGGATAGCGAGTTCTAGCTCTTCAGCAGACGTTGTCTTAACCCGGTCAATAATCACCTGATCGATCGACAAAATTGGAATGATTTGGGCGACAATTTTTTCTAAATCCTTTTCCAAATAACGCTCTAAAAGTAACGCCAGCTCTCGGCTAATTACACTCAATGATGTTGTCACAGCCGCCGAAGTCCGCAGCCGATTTAGGATCAGAACTGCCACATTATCCCAATCAATGGATTCACCTAATCCCTTGATTACATCAGCCCCCCTCTCTTGGACATAGCTACGAACAGATTCCCGCGTCGTTTTACGTAGCTGTCGCACCGTTGAGAGTGGCAGGTTTTGCAGCGAGATATTTTGCAGCCATGCTCGCAAGCGTTCTCGAACGGAGAGAGAAAGCAGTAATTCGGCAAGACGCGCATTCGCGGCATCTTTCTCATCCAAGCAATAGGTTCGCAAGCGTGTCAAGGAGTTGCGCAGACCAAATAAATTTGCCACAACCCAATAGGTACCACTCGACTTTTCCCGAAAACCTTCATCAATAATCTGAATATTTCGGTCGGTCAAAAAGTCAACCAGTGCTTGTCGCATTACATCCGGGGGGAGTACAACCTGCAACAACCAATCAGAAAGCTTCCGTGCCTGTGCTTCACTCAGCTGGAAGTCCAATAAAATTTGGTCAAAAATTTGGTTGATTTGGGCTTCCAAGAAATCCTCGCGACGAGCAAGTACCTTTAACAATCGAGGTAATGACTCACCGAATAAATCGCGTAGAATATTGGCGAGAATTTTGGCGGTTCTCTGCTCCTGATCCACCTTGACTTGATCCAAAGCGAGCTGCAAAAGCCAGAGGAGAGCACCCTGAACTCGTTCAGTTTGCAGCAAACGCTGAGCCAGGTTTTGCAATTCCTCTGGGGTCAGCAGCGAACCCATAATAGTGTCAGAAATCCGCTTAGCAAGGCGTTCTTGATTGCGGGGAATCAAACCGGGTGTAAAGGGTAGCTGACGCTTCCCTAAATAAATGGGTTTGTAAGGGCGGAATAGCATTTTAATGGCTATATCGTTGGTGAAATAGCCAATAATTGCACCCGCTACGGGAGGAGCAACGTAAATCCAAACAGTAGCTAGATCCAAGGTGACAATCCAGTCAGGCAAAGCGTCCAGAGGGGGGGGAAGTAGGGACATCTATCTTTATGAGAACACGGTACCTAACTACCCAACTTCCATCTTAGCGAGAACGCCACCAGCCTTGATTATCTTGAAACTGGGAATTGGAAATTGGCGCTAGGAAAACTCCATGTGCCATTACCCATTTCCTTTGGTGACGACTAATACTCCCATCATGCCGCCTGCAATTGGATAGTGTGTCGCGGTGAATCCTGCGTTTTGGGCTAAGCTAACTTGCTCTCGTCCTGTGGGAAATCGATCTAAGCTAGGAGATATGTAGGCGTACTCTTCGGTCAAACCTAATCGCTGAGCAGCAGGCACAACAGCGTTTTCTAGATACCACTGCTGAAAGGCACGCATCAGCGGCTGTTTAGGGCGATGAAAGTCTAAAATAGCCGCTTTGGCACCGGGTTTGAGAACGCGGTACAACTCGCTCAAGCATCGGGGAATATCTGTGACGTTGCGGAGTCCATACCCCATCGTCGCCGCGTCGAAATAATTGTCTTCAAAGGGTAAATCGAGAGC
>NZ_DATNPA010000624.1:0-8576 GCF_036703385.1 Allocoleopsis sp.
AACTGACCCGATTTCTGGTTAAGGCAGAGTCTACGGGATTGGATATCTGTTTGTGCTTGAATAAACGGGATTTAGTCTTAGAGGAAGAGTTGGAGGAGTGGAGAAGTCGCCTCAAAGATTGGGGTTACGAGCCTTTATATATCAGCGTCTATAGTAATCAGGGATTAGAGGCACTCAGTGCCCAGCTCAATCATAAAATTACAATCCTGGCTGGTCCTTCTGGGGTCGGCAAATCCAGTCTAATCAATCAACTGATTCCTGATGTCAACGTGCGGGTAGCAGAAGTATCCGGCAAACTCAGCCGAGGGCGTCACACAACCCGTCATGTGGAATTGTTTGAGTTACCTGCTGGCGGACTCCTGGCAGATACCCCTGGCTTTAATCAGCCTGACATTGACTGCACCTCAGAAGAGTTAGCTCAGTATTTTCCAGAAGTAAGGCATCGGTTAGCAACAGCTAGCTGTCAGTTTAGTGATTGTCTGCATCGAGATGAGCCAAACTGTGCTGTGCGGGGAGATTGGGAGCGATATGACTATTATTTGGATTTATTAGAAGATGCGATCGCGTGGCAAGAGCAGCTGAACCAGCAAGCCGATCCAGAGTCCACCATAAAAGCGAAAACTAAAGGAAAAGGGCAAACTCAGTACGAACCTAAACTAGAAACTAAAAAATATCGTCGTCATTCCCGTCGCACTCAGCTGCAAGCACTGGAGGAGATGTATCAAGACTCCGAGGAATAATGATGCGATCGCGCTTCGCTCCCCTCACTCATCTCCACCAATGCTTCCAATCTTTATAAACCACACTCTTTGACAAGACCTAAAATATCTCCGTCCTCATATAGGTCATACCAACCACACTCATAATCACCTTCATCAGTCCATTCGGGTTCAAGGCTCTCCCTAACAGCATCCCGCATCGTGCCACTGCCCTCTACCCAAAAGGTGCCCGTACCTGGGCCAATCAACATTGGAAGATGACCAATGGGGGCCAGGAGTGTAAAATCGAGTTCAGACTCTAACAGTTCCTCAGGGTTGTGATTAATCCAGCCAACGCGTTTGCAAAACTTTTCCCAATCTCGGTTTACACTTTCCCAAATGCGCTTCTGGACACTAAAGCCAAAACGTGCGTTGCTATACTTGACCCAAAGTTGGTCGATGATACAGAAATCTTCGCAGGGGAAGTGGTCAATATCTCCATAAGGGCTGAGAAATCCTGCTTCTTGTCGCCCTGCTACTTCGAGCATCCTTTCACCTGTTTCCTGATCCGCTTCTTGCCATTTTTTAGCAGCTAATAGATCTCGCAGCTTGCTGTAATCCACCCCCGTGGCTGAAGTCATAGTTAAAGGTAGAGTCAGAGGTGTCAATCGAAACAGCGCCAACCATTCCTGAATAGATTGGGGGCGATCCTCTGCTTTTAACTCCATGCCTTTGAAAATCGCCTGATTTACTTCATCGCTGACATTAGCATTAAGTTCTAGAAATATTCCGTCTGCTCTGACATGGGGAATAGTGGGTACTTTGCCAGTCAACAGAAAATATAGCGTTGCAGCTAGGGCATAAACATCGGTGTATGCACCCCGTTTCGCTCCTGTATCATACTGTTCAATCGGCGCAAAGCCATCGAACAAAATTTTTGTGGATGTCTTCGGGATAAACTCACGGGTAATGCCAAAATCAATTAACACGGCTTCCGACTTACCAGGGCGCAACATAATGTTTTGTGGCTTCACCTCGCGGTGCAACAAGCCCTTATTGTGGATAAGTGTCAGTGCTTCACCAATTTGCTGAATGTATCGTAGAGCTTCGGATTCTGGCAAAACGCCTTGTTTCTCAACCCGATGGGCTAAATTTTCTCCGTTGATGTATTCCATCACCACACACCACAGTGTCCCTTCGGGAAAAAGGCTATCAATTGCCAAGAGATGAGGATGAGTGCAAGCGCCGAAGCTGATTACTTCATGAATGAAGTCTTGCTGCAATTTGACAAAGTCAGGGCGTTGTTGCACGTCGTCATTTAGGGTTTTGATGACAAAGATTTGCCCATTATTGTCTTTGGCGCGATAGGTAATGCCAAAGCTACCTTCAGCTAATACTTTTTCTACGGTGTACTTACCGTTTTGTAGCCTCTGCCCTGATAACCAAGCCATTGCTCACAAACCCGATACACTGGGTTAATTTTGACACAGGTTAAGAAAGGCTATGGCAGGGCGATCGCACTTCATCCCTAAAGAGGAGAGATGCGATCGCTCAACATCTTCCTCTGTGGGGTTGAACCGAAAAGTCCACCCTCTCAGGGTAGAGCAGTGTGTGTCTGCAATGATTCTAGACATTCCGGGCTTGGGTGGTGTGTAAGTTCAGAAAAAACATACGATGGAAAATTGTTAAAGTCTGCTGATATATTGCAACCCCCTTGAGAATACTTTCCAGACTCATAACTACTGGCTAAATTATGGTTATGAGAAAACGTCAAATTGCTAAATTCTGTGCATGGTCGTTGGGAATTTTCGTTATCTGCACCATCCCGGCTTGTGCAGATAACACCTCAACTCTTCACCAGCAAGAACAACAACAACGGAATCAACAAAAAATCCTACAGGAACTGATCAAGGCAGATGTTGTGTACTTGGGTGAAACACACGGCACTCCAGAAGACCATAAAGCCCAACTGGAAATCCTGCAAGCACTCTATCAGCAGAAACTGGAAGTTGCAAAGGACGGTAGTGCACCCCGCATGGCGATCGCACTGGAGATGTTTCAGCGACCTTATCAGAGTGTCCTTGATCAATATATAGCGGGGAAAATCACAGAAGAGCAGTTGGTGGAGCAAAGCGACTATGAAGAAAGATGGGGTTTCCCTTGGGAATACTACGCACCGATACTTCGCTTTGCAAGAGCCAATCAACTGCCCGTCTTAGCCTTAAACACACCCACCGAGGTAACGCGTAAAGTTGCGCGTAGCGGATTAGAGAGCCTAACACCTGCTGAACGCAAGTATATTCCGCCAGTGTCAGAAATTCGGACAGACAACCCCGATTACCGTCAAATGGTGCAAAAAACCTATGAACAGCATCATCAGTCAGGACATGGCAACAGTAGCAGCTTTGAGCGATTTTTCACCGCGCAGGTGCTGTGGGATGAAACAATGGCAGATGCGATCGCCCAATTTGTACAGGCTCATCCAGATGATCAAGTCGTCGTGTTAGCTGGGCAAACTCATATTGTTTTTGGCTACGGCATACCCAGTCGTGTCGCTCGACGCCTCAATAATCATCAATTAATACAACGTTCAGTCTTGTTTGACGCGTCTCAAAAAAAGCAATCTCAAAGAGAAAAAACGATAGCTGATTTCTTTTGGGAGTATTAACGGCACATCAGTAGAGTCATCAATCCGCCGTTGCAACCAGTTCAGCAGAAATAGTGACAGTTTTACTCACCGTTGTGGGCACAAACTGACTGATTATGCCCTCGGCTAAGAAATATTGAACGATATTGACAAGTTCTTGGGGATGGCAAGGCTTAGCAATGTAGGCATCGGCACCTTGCTTGATTCCCCAATAGTGATCGCAATCTTCTTTCTTATTGGAACACATGATCACAGCAAGCTTCTGGGTCTTTTTGTCGGCTTTAAGTCGCCGACAGACTTCGTAGCCGTTCATCTTCGGCAAAAGGATGTCTAGAATCACTAGATCAGGACAACAACGCTGTGCCTGTTCCAGCGCTTGTATACCATCATCAGCAAAAATAACATTTAACCCAATATTTTTGAGAATTTTAAAGACGATCAACTGTTGTGTTAGATCATCATCCACTACTAAAATCGTGCCCATAAATACTTATTTGCCATCGAAAAGGCTCAGGAAGGGTCTTGATTATTGACTAATATCTTGCACCCTTCAACGGCAAGCTTTCTTATGGTTAGGTGGGCAGTGTCCAAGACCCTACAGAACCTAACAATAGCATTGATGGACACGTCTCACCCTATAGCTACTGACAAGGGTGCAATATATAAGTTGAAGATATTTTTATCATAAGTTTTTTTTGCATAGAGAACTACTATAGTTAGCTCAAAATTGTGAATTTTCCTTAAGTCATATTGATGAGTGGTTTAAACACACTCACCAGTTCAGGGCTGCTAGCCACCAGGGTAGGAAGTGCTCTACTTCCATAATTTTCCCCAACGTCGAGGGGAAAAATTGTCTTTTCATCTAGTGGCACCCAAACCCCACCAGCCGCTTGTACAATTACCCAGGCTCCTGCAATATCCCAAATCTTGGGAGTCGCTTCGACACCACCCAGCGCGACACCACTAGCGATCGTCAGAAAGTTGTAACTGGCAACACCCATCATCCGAATTTTGCAGGGCAAGGATTGTTGCAATAATGCCGCACTTCGCGAGCAAAGGTTGAAAAAGTGGTTATGGCTAGGAGAATCGGTACTGCTGTGGATGGGGCGTCCATTTAGAAAGGCACCGTTCTCTAAACCCCCTATTCCAGATTCAGCCTCCCAAAAGCCATGAAAGGTTTGCCCGACGGGCGGGAAATGAACGTAGCCAAAAACAGGTGTGCCTTGATACAACAACCCCAGTGAAATCCCCCAAAGGGGAATCCCCCGTGCGAAGTTCGTCGTGCCATCTAGGGGGTCGATAATCCAACACCATTCAGCACCTGGAAATTCGTGTTGCCCTTCTTCACTCAAAATTCCATGACTAGGGAAATGAAATGCGATCGCATCTCGAATTGTCTCATCCGCCCAATTATCCGATTGCGTCACTAAGCTACCATCCGCCTTTTGGGACGCCTGAACCTGACCAAAATCAGCCATCAGTTGGCTGCCGACTTTTTCAGTCGTTGTCTTAGCAAAATTGAGAATATCTCTCCAAAAATCATTCATTTCCTAAAAGCAACTAAAGAATAGAACCTCTCTGAGCAGAGGAAAGAAATTGGGCGGTGCTGAAACCTTCGCTTTAACTCTTCCGTGCGGGAAGTCCCCATGCGTAGCGTAGCGGAGTCCGTAGGTAGTTCATCTAAGCACAGTATCACTATTCTCCCTGAGGAAACCTGCAAATCGCTCAGTCCAAGTCACTTTGGATAACAGTTGCGATCGCCTGCTTCGCATTGGTGCGGAACTCCTGCACGTTCACTCGTGTCAGAAACCAGACAGCCAGAGCCATACAGATAGCCTGAACCACAAATACCACCCCGTAGGCTAACACCAAGTTGGGAAACAGCCTCTTAGCGGCATCGAACACTGCTCCTCCCGTCACCGTTGCTACGCCTTTCGCTAAAGCCTGTGCTAGCCCCCAAGCCCCAATAAATGTACCGGCTGTTTCGGCTGCTGTTAGGTCTAGCATCAACGTAAGGGCTCCTGTCGTTAGGACTCCGGACACCAGACCGAAAAACAGCAGAGCGATTTGCAGCTGTTTCGGGTCATGGGTAAATCCCGATAGTATTACCCAGACTAGGGAGAAGATGACTAATACACCACCTAATTTTGTAGTCTTGCGTTTTCCCAGACGCGGAACCAGAAGGAATCCCGCCGCGCTCAAACCGATTAATGTCCCAGTTCCCCAGAAGGCATTGAGCGTCGCTGTTTTGCCTACCTCCATGTTGAACACATCACCCCCATAATTTTCTAAAATGGGGTCTTGCATGAATAAGCCAAGGGTCATTAGCACCAAAAACGTGAAAAATAACCGAGTTTGGCGGCTAGCTGTCAAGATGCGCCAAGCCCGATTCAGGGTAATCTTTTCTTCCTGGTTAACTAATGTGGAGCGCGAAGCATAGCGGGAATATTTTTTCTCTACGCCCCAGGTTGACACAAATGCCAGCCCAAACATCACTAAAGGCACAATCAGAAACAGGCGATTAATTTGTACCTGTAGTAACTCGATCGAGGCATTCAGGGTTAACTTTTTGAGCAGCACGCCAATGGTGATTGCCCCAACAATGGTTCCTCCAATGAGCATCGACCAATCAATGCCCACTAACTTGGAGCGATTATCTTCATCAGAAACATCCACCAACAGCGTCGCGAAGGGCGTAGAACAAGCGCTGGTTGCTAGACCATAAAGTGCAAACAGTAGAGCTAGTAAACCTGTCCAGGCATAGGTTTGGGGCGTCCAGCCGGATGCCTTTAAACTATCGCCCACCTGCCACATCACCTGTACCACTAAAACGGAAAGGATAGCAAGACTTGCAGCGCCGAGCCAAACATACGCCGTGCGATGATACCCCCACAACGGTTTACTATCGGACATTTGCCCGAACCAAATTCGTGCTGGAGCCACAAACAGGGTAAAGGCAAGGATGATTGTGCCTAGTGTTGCTGGCAGTCCCAACTCTCGAATCAGCACGCGATTGAGTACCCCAAAAATCAGCACTGACATCATGCCTAGCCCGACTTGGAACAGACCGAGTCGGAACATGGTCAATAGGTCAACTCTGGGTAATACCTCGTCGTACACTGATGAGGCAGGCTGGGAATTCGGTAAATCACTGCTGTTCATATCGTTATAAACGCGTTGGCGTAGCAGGTTCGTTAGCGTAGCGATCGCTCTGGGCGGTACCTTTATTCAGTGGCGATCACAAGATTAGGAATGTTAGTGCGATCGCCTACGGCTTTACTCGCAGCTGATCGCTTACCAAACTCAGTATTGTATTTTCCTTCTAAAGTTACACATTAATGAACCGTATTTTTGGCTGCCGCTCCCTATTGGCAACGATACACTGAGGAAAATGAAGAAATTTGACACTCTCCGCCCTACAAGTGCGGAGATTCTTCGTTCATAGACCCAACTTGCCCTGACAGGATTACTCCAACCAGAGTAGAGGTCGAATCTCCCGAAGCGTTCGAGTCTATGACCCAAGTTCCCACATGCCCTGTGGTACTCAAGGCTAACTTCAGAATATTGACTGCGGCATTCCAATCTCTATCTAGTACGAACCCACATTTGCAAATATGAGTTCTCATAGACAAGGATTTCTTGACTATAGTGCCGCAACTAGAACATTCCTGGGAAGTGTAGGCAGGATTAACTGCAATAGTTATCTTGCCCAGTTTTATTCCAAAATGTTCTAGCCATTTCCTGAACTGATACCAACCTGCATCATTAATAGATTTGGCGAGACAATGATTTCTAACTAAGTTTTTAATCCTCAAATCTTCGTAAGCTACCAAATCGTTAGATTGGATTACGCAACGCGCCACTCTCTTGGCATGTTCTTCACGTTGCCTACTTATTTTGAGGTGTACTCTTCCTAGTCTATTAATGGCTTTTTTCCGATTGGCAGAGCCTTTCTTTTTCTTTGAAACACGGCGTTGCTGGAACTTCAGTCGTTTCTCACCCTTCCGATAAAACTTTGGGTTAGGTTCGGTATAACCATTGCTATCGGTGTAGAACTCAGAGAGTCCTACATCTAAGCCAATCATTCTTCCGGTTAGCTCTACGTCTACTTTATTCTCGGCACTCACCAAGAACTGAACATAATAGCCATCAACACGACGCACTAACCTAACTCGTTTTATCTGGTCTAATTGGTATAAATTTAAATCCCACGTCCCTTTGAGTTTGAGCTTACCAATCCCTTTCTTGTCAATGAAATCAATCTGTTTCCGATTAGAAGAAAGCTTCCACCCGCTAGTTTTGTATTCAACTGACCGACAGTTTTTCTTGAATTGCGGGTAGCCTTTCTTCCCTGGGGAAGATTTCTTGCAGTTACTGTAGAACCGAGCAATTGCACTATAGGCTCTTTCAATGGATGCTTGGCAAGCACTTGAGTTCAATGCCTTAACAAAGGAGAACTCTTCCCTCAATGACTTGCTGAGGCGATATAGTTCTTTTTGTCCTACACAAGAGTTATCCATCCAATGACGGATGGCTTTGTTGCGAACAAACTGAGCGGTTCTAATCGCCTCATCTATAGCCGTGTATTGAGTTGTTTTCCCTTTGACCTTGAACTCCAGAACTATCATTTACGTGAAAAAACCTACGCAAAAGACTATACCATAAAAAAGTCCCCTAGAAGGGGAAGGCTTTAAACCCAATATTTTCGGTAAACAATTAATTTGACTATGCAGACTCTTACCTTAGGGCAGAATGGTCCAACGGTTACCGCTTTAGGCATTGGTACTTGGGCATGGGGCGACAAGCTGTTTTGGAACTACGGCAATGATTATGGAGCCTCACAGCTGAAAGAAGCCTTTGAGGCAACCTTAGATTCTGGTATCAGCTTTTTTGATACCGCTGAGGTTTACGGGTTAGGGGAATCGGAATCCCTGCTGGGACGGTTTATGAAACAACGGGGGCGTCCCGTGCAGATTGCAACTAAATATTTTCCCGTACCCTGGCGATTGACCGCCCAGTCTGTTTCTGATGCTTTAACCGCCAGTTTAAAACGTCTACAGGTGGAGCGAGTTGAGCTGTATCAAGTGCATCAACCGTTCAGTTTTTTCATGAACCAAGAAACCCTAATGAATGCTCTCGCTGATGAAGTGAAGCGAGGTCGAATTGCTACTGTCGGTGTCAGCAACTATTCAGCTGCTCAAATGCGGGAAGCTCATGGCTACTTGGCAGCG
>NZ_DATNPA010000625.1:0-7111 GCF_036703385.1 Allocoleopsis sp.
AAACGTTAAAGTCTGCTGGTTCTCCACTTTGCTCGTGGTCATGCGTTAATAATCCCGTTTTGCTACAAAACGCGCCTAGACTATCCGGACGTTCACCTTCACACGTCCGAGAGGTGTATGGAGCGAGCATCATGTCGCTGACTTCACTCGTCGTGCCATGGGTGCCTCGCCAAACGAGATCGCACCTTCAAACTCGATACCAAAGAACAGGTACTCGCATGGCCAGAAGAACGGCACCATCAGCAACTCAATCTCAGGAGTTGGACAAGTGACTGGTAAGCTAAGACTCCTAAGAAACACAAGGCAGAGCGCAAAGGGCAAAGGGCAGAAGGGAAGAGGGAAATGTTTCTTTCATGGGTAACGAGCGGTACCCCGCTCGTTGGAGGCTCAGATCTGTCTTGAAAGTGTCCTTTCATCCTTTGTTGTGAGCGCTAACTCATGGGGAGTCTTGCACCAGCCCTAACTGTTACCTACACTCCCGCCCTGAACTAAAGTACCCTACGCGCTACGCGCATGCTACGCAAACGGGAACGCTGACGCTCCTTCCGTCGCTACCGCTTCGCTAACGCGAACGGGCTAATAGCTAAAGTCAGCTTTAGCTGACTCAATAAGGGTTTTAGTCCGTTGAAACGGACTTAAGCTTTGAGCCGGAACTTTAGTTCACGGCGAGATGCAAGATGTGAATTCATCCACTAGATTTTGCTCGAAATGTCCTGAAACAGTCTGCTCAATGTAGGGAAAGTGCTTAATAGCCTAAGTTAAAGCCCATCCAGACTCCAAAGAGTAGCGACGATATGGTGCAAACCGAACAGATTCTACAAAATCGCTATCAGCTGAGACAACAGTTAGGACATAATGCCAGTTGTCAAACCTGGCTAGCACAAGATACTCGCATACAAGAGAGAGTCATCGTTAAACTGCTTACCTTTAGCGACCAAGTGCAGTGGGATCATTTGAGGTTGTTTGAGCGAGAGGCTCAAGTCCTCAAACAGTTGAACCATCCCCAGATTCCTCAGTATCGCGACTATTTTTGTCTGGATGACCAGATGCTCTGGTTTGGCTTAGTTCAGCAATACATTCCCGGCTCATCACTGACGGAACTATTGGCTCTGGGTAAGACTTTCAACGAACAGGAAGTTCGTGCGATCACACAACAAGTCCTGAATATCCTAGTTTACCTACACAGTCTGAGTCCACCTGTACTCCATCGCGATATCAAACCCAGCAATTTAATTTGGGGTACCCCCCCTGATACGAAGTTGCGTTCAAATCTAGTAGTCGAGACAGACGTCCTGACGCGAGGACGCGGGGACGCGGCGACTATGAATGTGCTACCTATGAATGCAGCTGGGTCTCAATTCCCCCGAACCCAAGGGGGGGCAGAGGGGGTTGCTCCTTATCAAAGTGGAGTTTCCTCTTATCCAGGGGAAACCAACATGGTTTATCTGGTTGACTTTGGAGCCGTGCAGGATCGAGCCGCCGCAGAAGGAGCAACTTTTACCGTCGTGGGAACTTATGGCTATGCTCCTCTGGAACAGTTGGGGGGTCGAGCCACCCCAGCCTCTGACCTTTATGCTCTAGGAGCCACCCTGATTCATCTGCTCACGGGTGTTGCTCCGGCAGATTTGCCACAGCCAAATGGTCGTATCCAGTTTGCGGACAGAGTCTGTCTTAATCCCGGCTTCGTTCGCTGGCTGGAACAGTTAACTGAGCCGAATCTCTCACGACGATTTAGTACAGCACAACAAGCACTGGAAGCACTCAATGAAAATCAGGTTGCTAGCGGTACTCTTGCTTGTCCACAGCCCTCTGGTAGCCCAATTCAATTGGAAAAATCCCCTAGTCGCCTGAAGATAAAAATTCCCGTGCGCTGGCGCAAAGCCTTAGTGGCTCCTGGGCAATTTGCTGTGATGGCAGGGTTAGGATTTTGGGTCTGGTTTTGGGGAAGTTGGACAATACAAGCGATGAGATGGGGTCATACTTCCTCTGTACCGTCTCTTTTAGTTTGGTTAATCGTCGGAATTTTGTTTGCAGCATGGCTGCTGCTACCTGGGTTTGGAGAAACGACTGTTTATTTTAATCATCAGCACTTTGAGATTGAGCGGAAATTATTGGGTCTTTGCTGGCAACGGCAGCGAGGTCAAACGTTAGCTATTGACAAAGTTTTTAAGAGTGAAAATCGAGGCATTTATAACGTCAAAAAGAAAATCCCTGAAGTTGCGATCGCTGTTGGTGTCCAAGAATATGTATTTGGTGGATTTGCGTCCTTTCTCTCCCACAGCGAATGTTACTGGTTGGTAGAGGAAATCAAAAACTGGTTGGGACTGAACAGTGTTCAATGAGCAGTGACCAGTGATCAGTTGGTTGTTGCTTTTCACAAAGGTGGGAGAAGGAATTAATTAAGTGTATGGAGAGGTTGGTCAGATGGCAGAAGTGGGACAGGTAATAAATGAGCGCTACCAACTCAAGGAAAAATTAGGACAGGATGCCAGTCGTCAAACTTGGCTGGCGATCGATTTAGTTTCACAATCTCAAGAACTTGTGATTGTGAAGCTGTTAGCTGTCAACCCTCAGATGCACCTGCATGAATACAATCTGTTTGAGCGCGAGGCTCAAATTCTGCAAAATTTAGACCATCCTCGAATTCCTAAGTATCGAGATTACTTTATGCTTGAACACCAGCCCGGTTCAAGATTTTCTTGGTTTACTTTGGTGCAGAGTTATATTCCAGGTACCTCTCTTCAACAAATCCTTGATGAAGGGAAGCACTTTTCAGAGGCCCAAGTCGAAAAGATTGCTATTGAGGTACTGAGTATTCTCGTCTACTTGCATGAACGAATTCCTCCTGTCATCCATCGAGATATTAAACCTAGTAACTTAATTTGGCGTGAAGATGGGCGAGTTTACCTCGTTGACTTTGGAGCTGTGCAAGACCAAGCGGTGCTAGAAGGAGCAACGTTTACGGTAGTAGGAACTTATGGCTATGTGCCAATGGAACAGTTCGGCGGTCGAGCGGTTCCCGCCTCCGATTTGTATGCTTTGGGGGCAACATTAATTCATCTTTTAACGGGTGTTGCTCCTGCTGATTTACCGCAGCACGATGCACGTATTCAATTTGCTGACCGAGTTAGTTTAGAACTCGGTTTTGTGAATTGGATTGGCAAACTCACAGAGCCGAGTTTAGCAGAACGATTGAGTACGGCTCGCCAAGCTCTGGAGGCTCTGGAAAATCGACATACACTAGAGCCTCCCATTACCAGTTACAAGCCTACAGGTAGCCAAATTCAACTCAAGAAATCTGCCAGTCAGCTAGAGATTAGAATTCCCAGACGGGGGAGGAAAGCTTTTAGGGCGGTTTACTTACTTGGGTTAATCGTTCCTTTTGTATGGCAACTGCCCAACTACTTCAACCTGTTTTGGAACTGGAATTCTTACGCGATCGCTCCCTGGTTGTGTGCGGTTGTGCTTGGTGCCATAGGCATAGCGATACTGGGTGCTGTTATTCTACCAGCTTTTGAACAAACTGACCTGTATTGCGATCGCAACTCTTTTAAAATCCGACGAAAATTATTCGGTGTTCCCTATTGGGGAGGAGGAGGCAAAACGTCAAGAATTACCAATATCTGTGAAGAGGGAACCAAGAGAGCAGGTGCACCCAAGGGAGTAGCGATCAAAGCGGGTAACCGCAAATATACCACTAACCCTTTGGCTACAGTAGAACGCCTTTGGCTAATACAGGAACTCAAAGACTGGCTGGGACATTAGAGTCAACCGATTTTGGATTTTAGATTTACGATTTTCGTATATATTGCTTCGGCTCAGATTCCGCTTAGCCTTCCCGTACATGTGCTAACAACTCATCCAACCATCGCTGATTGGCTTCTCCTAAAGCTGGCGGTGGTGGTGGCTGACGATAGTTTATCCGCGCATCATATCCAGCTCGCTCGTACACTCCATTGAGGATGGCTTGCAAATCTACCCAGGGTTCTGCATCCCCACTCATGAGTGGCAAGGGAAAGTTGGGAATCGCTTCTGGCAAGCTGAATCCGTATAGCTCGGCAGTTGGACGACGCTGGCGGCGACTTACGAGGATGCGATAGTCTGCTGCTGTATCGTCCCCGCTCATTGCCATTGGCTTTCCCCCACGCAACAAGTCAAGTTCAACGAGATGGGACAGACTACCGAGAACTATTTGTCGTTTGGTTTCATACGCTGTTCGCCCTTCCCCCTGGCGTTTGTTCTTGGGAGATAACACCTCAATTACCGTGACTACAGTATCTGTGGCTAATTCGCGCACTTCCAGATAACGCTCGTTGACCTCAACGGGCATGGGAACGGTTACTTGCTTGGGGCGTGGTTGTACCGCCGTACTGGGAACTGCTGCCTCTGTTCTGATTTCGGATGGGGCAACAGGTTTTGACGAAAGGACAACAGCATCGGGAATGCCTACCAGAATCTCGTTTTCCAGAGTGTCCTTGTAAGTGCGAGTTTCCACCTCCACGTAGTATTTTGGGCGCAGGCTGGGAGCCAAGGCATCAGCTAGAGCTACAATCAGACGGCTGTGAAACGACGACCAAAAAGCAGGCTGTTCCAGATACGGGTCCATTCCCGGAAACGGCGAAGGCATGGCTCAAAGTCCATCTGGGATGAATTGGCTACTTAAAGTTCAGTTTAGCCAAAGAACGTGCAGCGATGGAGAACAAAAAATTGGTTCAGTATTCCAAGCCCCCGACTGCAAGTCGTGGGGAAAATCCAAAATCCAAAATTGAATGACTGCAAGGGATACCTAGGTGCTAGCATTGACCCTTGGTTGCAGTAGCCTCAAAATCGTTGCCAGCCAGAGGATTCCAATGAGCTATCTAGAAACAACTGCCGAATTTTACAGTGAAGTCGCCCAAACGCCCCAAGTAGGTTTGTGTTGTGTCCAAAGCAGTCCCTTACAACTGCCAGGACTGAAAATTCCTTGTAAAATGCAGCAGATGAATTACGGTTGTGGCACTACCGTTCATCCTGCTGAACTCACGAACGAGCCAACTGTCCTGTATGTCGGTGTCGGTGGCGGCTTGGAAGCGTTGCAATTTGCTTATTTTTCTCGGCGTCCTGGTAGTGTTATTGCGATCGAACCAGTCCGTGCGATGCAGGAAGCGGCTACCCGTAACCTAGAACTTGCCGCCCAAGAAAATCCCTGGTTTGACCCCAGTTTTGTAGAAATTCGTGCAGGGGATGCCTTTGCTCTGCCAGTACCCGATGCCTCGGTGGATGTGGTAGCACAGAATTGCCTGTTTAATATTTTTGAACCCGCCGACCTTACCAAAGCACTTAAAGAAGCCTACCGAGTCTTGAAACCGGGTGGACGATTGCAGATGAGCGACCCTATTGCCACTCGTCCCATTCCAGCACACTTGCAACAAGATGAACGATTAAGAGCGATGTGCCTATCTGGTGCTCTTACATACGAGCAATATACCCAAAAGATTGTTGATGCTGGATTTGGTCAAGTAGAAATTCGCGCCCGTCGTCCTTACCGCCTTTTAGATCGTCACACCTACCATCTGGACGAGGATTTGCTCTTAGAAAGTCTGGATTGTGTTGCCTTCAAAGTTCCAATTCCTGAAGATGGTGCCTGTATTTTTACGGGAAAAACGGCGATTTACAAGGGTGCTCAAGAGGTGTTTGATGACTCAGCAGGGCACATTCTCCAGCGAGGTGTTCCTGCCGTTGTCTGCGATAAGACAGCCGCCAAACTGGCTGCTTCAATTCCGGAAGACGTGTTAATTACAGATTCGACTTGGCACTACACTGGCGGTGGTTGTTGTTAATGAGGCGAAAGAGGATTTAAAGGTAGTTTTTTTAGTTCATTGATATAAAATTATATTCATATCAATGGCGGTTCAATTCATGCACGCAGTATACGATGAACCGAAAAAGCGAGTTACCTCAGTCTTTTTGTGTCCGCAAGCTGAAAGTTTTGGCAGTTACCACTCGTCTAGCCATTTTGGAAATCTTGATGGAAGGGCCAAAACATGTTGGGGAACTGAATACCGTTTTAGGTGTCGAGCAAAGCTTGCTATCGCACCATCTCAAAGTTCTGCGAAAGGAGGGGTTTGTCGAGGCAACGCGAGATGGCAAGGCGGTGCTTTACAGTTTAGCTCCCGCAGTCTGGCGGGCAAATAATGGTAAGGCAATTGACCTTGGTTGTTGTCTGCTCTCCTTTACCTAAGGCCATTGCAATTGCTGTTGTTGATGGCTCTCAGAAACGTCAACCTAAATCTAATGAAAAGGTGCAGCATATCAGTTAAAGCAAGACGTTTCGCGCTAATGACACTATCCCTCTTACTCTGATTGAGAGGGTACATCTAATTTTAAAGAGGTTGAAATGTCAATAGGCTTGATGGCCTTATTTATGGCTACTGTATTTTTAGCTTATTCCAATGGAGCCAATGACAACTTTTTAATTTTGCAAAATTGGCTAATTCCTTTTTTGTGCCCTTGTTGCTCAGTCCAATTATTGCCATTCCCATCGCCGCCTTAGCCTATGGCTTACTCCGTTACATCCGTGTTTGTTTAGGCATTAAAAAAGAATAGTGCCTTTGTGTTAGTCAAACTCCCCAATTAATTCCCATTCCCCAACCTGATGCCACTAACGTTTTGCAGTGCATTACTACTACTGATGTTGCGATAAATACAGAAGATAAATGCACCCAGAGGTATGTAGGAAAATTTTGGGGAATTAATAGCCAAAAATTGGTTGATGCTTGCCATTTTATTAGTGCCGGAATCGTCAGCTTTGCCAGGGGTTAAATGATACTCCCAAGATTGTTTCAATCCTATTGATTATTCAAGCTCTCTCAATTCAGTTCGGAATGTTAGCTGTAGCAGTAGGCATGGCAGTTGGTGGGTTACTGAATGCTCGAAAGGTTGCAGAAACAATGAGCCAAAAAATTACAGTAATGAATCATGGTCAAGGATTGACTGCCAATGCGGTGACAGGCTTAATGGTTATTGCAGCGAGCAAGTATGGGCTTCCTGTTTCAACTACTCATGTATCAGTTGGTTCAATTTTTGGAGTTGGATTGATTTCAAAAAAAGCGAATGCGCGAGTTTTTTATCA
>NZ_DATNPA010000626.1:0-4268 GCF_036703385.1 Allocoleopsis sp.
GAAAATCTTGCAATTCCATATCCGGGTTGAAGGTTGAACGTTGTTCGTGTAGCGTTCCCCATTCGCCATAGGCGTTCCCAAAGGGTAGGGGTAGGTTTGAAGGTTGAACGTTGAAGATTGTACTTCGCAGGAGAAAGCGAAGGATAGGATAGCCTAAAACTTTCAACCTGCTAACCTGCTAACCTTCAACCTAATTATCGGCCTTTGATGAAAACTTGCGTTAAGTAATACTCGCCCTTGGCATTTTTGCTAATGCCAATGCCGGTTAAGTTAAAATCTCCTTCCATATTCTTTCGATGACCGGGGCTTTTGATCCAACCTTCAACCGCCTGTTTGCCTGGGTTAGAGTATCCCATATTGTAAGCAACATTTTCCCCAGCTTTGCGATAAGGAATGGATTTTGCGATCGCTTTCACCCGCCCTTCAAATCCGTTATGGCTAAAAGGTACCTTACCACTCGCCATGTTCTGAGAATGAATTCTTGCCTGCTCACTAATCCGGGCATCTAATTTTAGTGGTGGCAAGTTACGAGACTGGCGATATTGATTAACCTGTTGATGAACCGACTCCTCCATTGCTGCGAACTCAGCAGGCTTTGAACTTTTAGATACGGTTGAAGTTGGTGTACGTTCGGATGGGAGAGATTGACCGATAATCATAGAGGAATCGCAGCTACTCAGTCCAGCAGCAAGAACGAGTAGTCCGAAAATTAACTTTGTTAAACGTTTTTCCATTTCGAGCAGTAGATAAAGTTAGCAGCGTCCACCTGTGACAATACATAGGTACTACCCACTCTCCTACTCTAGCGTTCTCCGTTGTACGGTTTTCTGGTTGTAGTAAGCGCTTCAGCGCTTACTACAAAATGTCTTTACGTCCTTCAATCCCCAGTCTCCAAGTTAATGAACTTAGCTACTGTCTGAACATCCTTATCACCGCGCCCCGAACAATTAATCACAATGCGGGGACTACCCGTAAGTTGGGGACACAGAGTTTCTAGATATGCGATCGCATGAGCGGTTTCCAAAGCTGGGATAATTCCTTCTAACTCCGATAATCTGCGAAGTGCTGCGATCGCATCTTGGTCAGTGACTGCATAGTATTCTGCCCGACCAATATCCTTCAAATAACTATGCTCAGGACCAACACCCGGATAGTCTAGTCCCGCACTAATGGAATGTGCCTCAACCACCTGACCATCATCATCTTGCAGCAAATAACTCATGGCACCATGCAACACCCCTGGACGCCCACGAGTCAGCGTTGCCGCGTGTTTTTCCGAATCTACGCCTTCCCCTGCTGCCTCAACACCAATCAGCCGCACGCTGGATTCGTGGACAAACTCATGAAACAATCCCATCGCATTCGAGCCACCGCCCACACAAGCCAAAAGAATATCCGGCAAACCGCCCCACTTTTCCTGGCATTGTGCGCGAGTCTCTTGACCAATCACCGCATGGAAATCGCGTACCATCATCGGGTAAGGATGGGGCCCTGCCACTGAACCCAGGATGTAATGAGTGGTTTCCACATTCGTCACCCAGTCTCGAATCGCTTCTGAGGTAGCATCCTTCAGAGTACCTGTACCCGCAGAGACAGGTTGCACCGTCGCGCCCATCAGCCGCATCCGAAACACGTTGAGCGCCTGCCGTTCCATATCCTGAACGCCCATATAGACGATGCATTCCAATCCAAACCGCGCACACACCGTGGCGGTTGCTACGCCATGCTGACCCGCACCCGTCTCCGCAATAATTCGCCGCTTACCCATGCGTTTAGCCAGCAACACCTGCGCTAAGGCATTATTGATTTTGTGGGCACCCGTGTGATTTAAGTCTTCCCGTTTCAGATAAATTTGCGGGGTACTGCCATCCGGTCTGGCATAATATTCACTCAGGCGCTCAGCAAAGTACAGTGGACTGGGGCGTCCGACATAGTCTCGCAGTAACTGTTGTAGTTCCGTCTGAAAATCCGAATCATTAGAGTATTGCTGAAAAGCCTGTTCTAGCTCAAACAGAGCAGGCATCAGCGTCTCAGGCACATACTTACCGCCAAACCTGCCAAAGCGTCCTAAAGTATCGGGTTGCTGGGTTGCGGTATCGGCATTGGTTTGGGAACTATGGGAAACAGGAGTGGTGGTCACAGCAAAGACAGAGAATATAGGACAAAAACCATTATAAATCCCCGCCTCTATGAGAGCGCTTAAAGCTCGATTTGACAAAGGGTTATTGTTTTTATATCTCTTATATACCAACGAATAGAGACAATAACAGCATAAGATTTTGAGTTTTTTTATTGCAATTACACACCTATGTCTATTACAGGTTCTTTAACAGACTTTTCTTTACCAGAAATTTTTCAGTTTATCGAGAAAGGACATAAAACAGGCTTGCTGACACTTCGTACCTTGCCAGACTCTCACTCACCCTCATCAGTACATTATCTCTGGATGAACCAGGGGAGAATTGTGGCAGCGGCTAATCAATTAAATGAGCAAGGTTTAATTTCGTTGATTAATCAATACCAGTGGGTCAGCCAGCGCGTTGTTACTAAGCTGGCTCAGTTTTGTCCATCTAGTAAACCGCTAGGTTTGTATCTGAGAAGTCAAGGAGCTTTACAAGTCGAACACCTAGAACATCTATTCCAAGTTCAGGTTGTCAAGCAATTGTGTGCCATATTTGAACTCAAAGATGCTCATTTTATATTTGAACAAAATGTACCATTGCCAACGAAAGAGATGACAGGATTAAGCGTATCAACAACTATTTTAGTGCTGGTATTGCAAAAGTTAGTTGTGTTGAAAAAAATGTTTGAACTGAAAAGTTTTCAAATTGAAACTAGTCATTTTAGGCGGCAGACCGATAATTTTTGTGAGCAACTAGAATTGATTCTCGATATTGCTTTTTTTCACTCTTTAAAAATATCGTTATTTGATACCGATAATAGCTTAACTAAACTTTACCAAGTTCTTGATTTATCCGAGCGTCCCTACGATTTGCCAAAATCGCTCAGACCTCAAACCCTGTATTGTACAAGCCAGTGAACTACGGAAGGGACTTTTCCCGTGCAGCTTTCCCAGCCCAAAGACTAACTTTCTTAGTTAGTGTCCGTGCCTGCTACAGGCTCATTGGGCTACAGCTCACGTCCCTAATCAAGAAGGGTTGACGTAGGTACTAGCAGATTCAGGGCGAAATAAATCAGCTAATTAGCGTAAATTATTTGAGACAAATGGCTGAAGCAATAGCTCTTAGCAAAAGAAGACAATTTGAAATGGCTAGCCAAAAAAATTCCTAAGACTTAGCCAAAAAATCTATAGGTTGTGCAAGGACAGCCGAACTCATAAGGTTTGATGAAAATCAATCAAACCTCTCTTAGTCTATTTTTTCAACCTTGTGGGTTTTTGTAAAGCAATCCAATCTCAAAAACGAGCGCTTGTTTATAAAGATTGAAGTCAAATCAATGCAGATCCTTCACACCATTACCAAGACAGAATTCGGGTATATCCTCAAAATTTGGGAGCCCGCCAAATTAACAAAAGATAGAGTTCGCCCGTTTCTCTGGGAACTTAATCTCAGCGCCGCAACTACTGAGGAGTTTGAGCTAGTCTTAGAGCAAATCAACTTTTTACATCAATACCACAACGAGGCTCTGACAATGATTCCGTTGTTCAGTCCAGATTTAACAAAGATTGGTTTTGGTCAAGGAGATGATGAAGCCATTGGTAATGGTGAGTGTACAACCTGCTGCCTAAGCACTTAGAGTCTATCGGAAAAATCTGTGCCTGAAGTTGTGCTCGATTTCGAGGTTGTAGAGATTCGGCTTGGTATGTCTATCAAAATATTGAACATCTTAATCAAAATTCTCGCGACTGTCCAGCCTGCATTAGCATTAACCGCTCATTCCCTAACCTGGCGATCTAGGCCACAATTAATCAGAGCAACCGAATCTGCTCTGTATTGTTTCCATCAGACTAGCCATGCGGATTACTCAGTGTCTCCATGCAGCCGTTCTTGTTTCTGACCTAGAAAAGGCAGAGCATTTCTATGGCAATATTTTGGGGTTATCTAAAGTAGAGCGAACGTTTAAGTATCCTGGTGCTTGGTATCAGGTCGGAGACTTCCAGATTCACTTGATCGTAGACTCCTCAATTCAACCAAAGCTGCAAAATCATGAAAAATGGGGACGCAACCCCCATGTCGCGTTATCCGTTGCTGACTTGGATGCGGCTAAAACACAGCTATTAGCACAGGGGTACTCTCTCAAAATGAGCG
>NZ_DATNPA010000627.1:0-2413 GCF_036703385.1 Allocoleopsis sp.
ACCCAAGAGCCTTCCTCCCCCACGCGGTCTTGCTCCGTCAGGCTTTCGCCCATTGCGGAAAATTCCCCACTGCTGCCTCCCGTAGGAGTCTGGGCCGTGTCTCAGTCCCAGTGTGGCTGGTCATCCTCTCAGACCAGCTACTGATCGTCGCCTTGGTGAGCTTTTACCTCACCAACTAGCTAATCAGACGCGAGCTCTTCAAAAGGCGGATTTCTCCTTTCACGTTGCGGCACATCCGGTATTAGCAGAAGTTTCCTTCTGTTATCCCAGTCCTTTTGGCAGATTCTCACGCGTTACTCACCCGTCCGCCACTGAACTCCGAAGAGTTCCGTTCGACTTGCATGTGTTAAGCAGACCGCCAGCGTTCATCCTGAGCCAGGATCAAACTCTCCATGTTGAGAATAAGTTTGTGTTTCCGAAAACTTTACCGTTACGGAATCCTAAGCTTGTTTTCGTTTTGTCTTGGGGTTGCCCCCTGTGACCAAATTTCTTTTGACGAGAATTAGCTTCTATGAATGGCTTTCAAACTATTGCCTTATCTAGGTTCGGTGTGGCAAGAGGTTTCTCTTGACGCTTACCTACTGTAGCGCATCGTCGTAGCCGTTGGGTGGTGCAAACCGAACCAAAAAGTTCGGATTGCACTACTTTGGGTCGAAAATTTGTTCGACAGATGAAATATCCAGTGCCTAACTTCGTTTGGCCTAGGCTTCCAGTCTCATAAGACTGCAAAAAAGTTACGTGGGATTGTCAAGAGGGCCTCTTTTCATTGAAATTGTCCGACTTGAAGTCCAGCCATTTTCCTGTAGGTTGATTCACCGGGAGTTCTTCAACATCTGGGGTGGAGCTAATGGAGGTTGCGCTCTGGTAGGGAATATTAATGTTCTTCTTGAGATGATTAGCCACTACACCCAAGGTTGGTAAACGATACGTGTTGAGTTGCTCGAGGACTCGCATGACTAAAGAACGCCTTGTCTTGCCAACAGCCACAACCATTAAGATCCCATCGGTATGAGCCGCTAGGAAATTGGCATCCATAAAGTCCTGAAAATGGGAGGTGTCATAAATAACTAGGTCAAAGGTGGCCTGAAATTCCTCCATGAGATACTGCATCTGAGCTGACCCAAGCAGTTTGGTGGAGTTACGTAGGGGTTGGCCAGAAGTTAGGACAAACAGATTATCTGCCAACTGAGAGCGCTGGATGAGTTCATTAGGCGTAAGTTTTTTAGCAAGAAGGTCGGTGAGTCCCTTTTGGTTGGGCAAGTTTAAGCGGGTGTGGAGCTGAGGAGTACGCAAATTGGCATCGACCAACAGCACGCGCTGACCCATGCTTGCTGCTGTTAGCGCCAGATTTAAAGCCACTGTAGACTTACCATCAGAAGGCCCAGCTGAGCAAACAGCTAAAGAACGGACAGGTGGATCGGAAAAGAGAAAACGGATGCTGGCATAGAGCGAGTCAAAGGCTTTCTGAAATTCTGGGTCATTCGGATAGCTGTCCTCCGCTCCTTCAACAGTTCCGGCAAAGGCAGGTTGTAGTTTTCTAGAGCCTTTGTAAACAGGAATCACTCCTAACAAAGGCAGGGGAATGCTTTCTTCCAGTTCTTTGTCGGTGTAGAAAATATTACGGAACTTCTCGATCAGCACAGCGGTTCCTACACCCAGCAGTAGACCTAGCACAAGTCCTCCCAGCTTAATGGGTTTAGCTTTACTGGGAGCAGGGATCAGAGTACCCGTCGCACCTTTGGGAATCTCTGGTTTGGAAACAAGTTCCCAAGGAACTTGTTTTTGCGCCACCTCGACTCGCAACGTTTCTCGCTGAGTCAAAAGTTGCTCTTGTGTCCGCTTAGCAATCTCCAACTGCCCCTGTATATCTGTATACTGGCGTGCAACGCTCGGAAATAGCTGGGCTTGTCGCTCAATCGCTCTTTTTGTCTGTGCGAGCGCCTGATTGCGAACCTCTAAAAGCTGTATTTGGTTAGCCGCTTCAACCAGTTTTTGGATCAGTCCTAGACGAACTGAATTTTGGAAAGCTCCTACTTGAGGATTGTTGGTTGTACCAACTCCACTCTGCCCTACAATGCGATTGGATTCCTTGCCCTGTAAGCTGAGTAAGCCTTGTCGTTTAGCCTGTAGCGATTGGATAATTGGGCTATCGGGCTGAAAGCGAGCTGATTCTTCGGCAATTTTATTGTCTATCTCCTGAATCTTCGCCTGGAGAGTTCTATAGTTCGGGTCTTCACTTAACGCCGAGGCCGCGATCGCTTCATCAGGACTTAACTCTAATTGTTGCTGTAAATTAGCATACAGAGTCTTCTGCTCTGCTAAATCTCTTTGAGTCTGTGCCTGCTGATTTGTGATTTCACGAACTTGCGTGAATAGCTGATCGCCCTGCGTTTTGGGATCAGTCAGCTTGTTT
>NZ_DATNPA010000628.1:0-3936 GCF_036703385.1 Allocoleopsis sp.
GCCACCACCAAGGCCGAACATTTGGAGAAAATTAGGTGCGGCTGACTGACGCGCAACCATTTCTGGAGGGCTAAATCCGGGGACAGCCTGAAAGTAACCCTTGACGAGTTCTACGCGGCTTTGTTCTGTGCCCTCCCGCCATGCTGCGATCGCTTTTTGGAAGAACATCCGGTTAGAAAAGCTGAAAATCGCAATACCACCGGGTTTCAGGATACGGTGAATCTCGGAAAACACGGCATCTGGGTATTGCAGATACTGAACGGAAACGCAGTTGAGGACAGCATCAAAATCTTGATCGGCTAGGGGAAGCTTGGGATTTTGGTTAAGGTCTTGAACGAAGTAATGATTCAGTCGAGGATTTCGAGCCAGTTCTTCCTCGTTCATCCCGTGCCCTTCGACGTGAGCAAATTCCATTTCCTCAGGAAGGTGGGAAACCCAACTGCTCATCATATCCAAGATTCGGGTATTTGGCTTAAGGCGATCGCCATACAGTTGGGTTAATTGATCGATAAAACCTTCATCAACATGAGTGACAAAGCGTGGAACCGAGTAAAACAGTGTGTCGTCAGTATCGTCAAGTTTGGTGCGTTGATGGGGTCGCAGCTGCATAATCATGAACCCAGAAGAGCTATACCCTTCTCAGTTTAAGGAAAAATTACGAAATATTAAGCTGTTTTCTTCTCCTTCTCACTGCACTTCTCAAGCTGGTATGAGAAATTTGATAATCTTGATTACAAGGTCTGAATGTACAGACTTGCCACTCCTAACGGAGATCGCGACTAATTAGTTCGGTTATACCACCCCAGATGGATGACGAATACTATTAACCTCGTAATCAGAAGAGCAGATATTTTTAGCGACTGCACTTGCTGTGAATGGGGATAGATCGTGGTGCAAAAGTGGTTATTGCCAAGCATAAGTGAAGTTTTAGCCCAAAGGGAACAGACTGGGCTTGAGCGCAAAGTTGCGCCTGAAGATGAGTACGCGGCTGGGATAGGGAACGGGAACCAAGGTGCCAGCAGTCGCCGTGAAAAAGTGCGTGCGATAACGCAGCAGGAGGCAGCAACCGTAAAAGCACAACGGGAATGGCAGAGTGCAAGAGCAACTCTGGAGCAGTTGCTCTTGCAAGCCAGCGCGGCTTCCCCGTCAGACCCCGCTCATTGTGATCAGTCGTCACGGCAAGGCTTGGTCTTAGCCGGCCCTGTACCCGTTTTGAGCAACCCAGACCTGCTTGCCCGTTTCCAGACCGGGATTTTTACGAGCGAAGCCTATAAAGTGCTGGCTTGGATGCCTTTTCAACTGCCCCCTGCTCATACTGAGCCGTGTCAGCAGACTGATAGCACACCCTATGAGCTACCTTTACTTCCAGCAGACCCACTGGCATCCGAACAGTTTTGTTTAGTGTTTACCAAGAGCTTTAGTTTAGTCATGGTTGTTGGAGAAGATCTGACAGGCATTCCCGCTTTTCAGTTTTCCTTTGACCCACAAGACATCCAACACGCTTGGACAGCACTCCGCCTGCGGATGGTACTAACTACTCCTCAGCAGCTGTGCCAGTTAGAATCTTTAATCGAACAGTTTGCGCCGAAGCCGCCCGACTACCGCATCGTGATGGAGTTTGGTCGTAAGCTCCTCCAGAATTTACCAGAACCGCCTGACGCACAGAAAGTCCAAACAATAGCGATCGCCTCTACAGGGTCAAACGTAAACCCTGAAAAATCTCAGCCACGGGGCGATACCTTTCCAGTCGGTCGTCGTTGGGAACCTGTGGTGAAAAAAGAGGAGCGAGGTGTCAGTAAAATCTCTAACCCTCAGGAAGCAACACCTGATGTGGAACTGCTGAAAGCACTGACTCATGAAATTCGCACGCCACTGACAACAATTCGGACTTTGACTAAACTTCTACTGAAGCGGCGCGATCTGCCTTCGGAAGTCATGCGGCGTCTGGAAATTATTGACCATGAGTGTACCGAGCAAATCAACCGTATGGAACTGATTTTCCGGGCAGCCGAATTAGAGACAGCCGCTGTTAAGCAAGTTCCGCTTAACCTCACCTCCATGTCATTGGATCAGATCTTCCAACACAGTATCCCCCGGTGGCAAAAGCAAGCCGCAAGGCGTAATTTAACCTTGGAGGTCATTTTGCCCCAAAAGCTGCCAACGGTGGTGAGCAATCCCGCCATGCTGGATCAGGTACTGACCGGTTTGGTGGAGAATTTTACCCGCTCTCTGCCAGCGGGCGGTCACATCCAAGTGCAGGTTACACCCACCGGAGACCAGCTCAAGCTGCAATTTCAGTCTCAGTCCGATCAGGATACAAACAGCAACTCAACCAACTCAGCCAACTTCAGCTGCTCGACGTTGCAGTCGCTCGGTCAACTACTGATGTTCCAGCCAGAAACTGGTAGTGTTAGTTTAAATCTCAGTGTGACGAAACATTTGTTCCAAGCCTTGGGAGGAAAACTGATTGTGCGCCAACGACCCCAAGAAGGTGAAGTGATGACGATTTTCCTGCCTTTAGAGGTCAGTGATACTCAACTATATAATCAAAACGGCATCCTCGCTTAGATCTGATCGGTGCTTAATTTCGTATAAATCCTTTTGCAATACCCCTTTCTGGGTCACGAAGTCTAATAGTTTCAGAGATCGGAGTTGGTGTGCAGGGTAGTTCTGCTGCCCAACATAAACCTTCCGTTGATGTGACAGTAGAAATTACATACTTTATATCGTTAGTTTGTCTATTTAATAATTGAGCTGAGTTCGGTATTAGAAGTTGGGCTGGCAAAATTAAATATTGTAGATTATTAGAGTGAAATAGAAAAAACTTGAGGTAAATCACGACAATTAAAACTAGAGGAACTCTTAAAAAGAATTTATTATTATTTTTACGGGAATAGAACCAGGCAACCAGAGAAACAATAACTGTAATTCCCGCTAAAGCTAAGCTAGTCTTGGATAACCCCAACAATAAACAGTAAATTAATGTCCCTAAGATAATGGTTACTGCCGTTACTAAGAAGGGAGAACTGATATAACAGTAGGCAGTCATTAATAGAGCTGGCAGGAGACAAAAGTATCCTAGCCCAAATCTTAAAGAGGGAGCCCGGTATATCATAAAACTAATTCCAAATAGACCCAGAGCTAAAATATAATTTTTGCTCCGAACTCGAATCTTATTTAATGACTTACTTATAGCAAGACTAGATAAAAGAGAGCAAATCAGTAGAAAAGCTGCCGCTCTTTCAACTTTTATCCAGTGGGCAAACCAATTCCAGGAATTGGCATTTGCAGGAGGAAACCCATTCCATCTAGCCCAATCTAGAATAATTTTAGACATATTTTCCGCATTTTTCGCCCCTACAGACCAAGGCAAATCCATGCACATGAAAGATGAGGGATAGAGAGGGCATCCAGAGGTTATAATTCCGAAGCCTAACATAGGCAATATCAGTAAAAAAATGATAGCGCAACAGATAAAAATGCGAAGAATGCTCAACCTTCTTCCCAGAATATAGAAGAGGCTAGAGACCAGTAATAGAGGAATAGCACTCAGCTTTATGGTTGTAGCTCCGGCTGATAGAATTAGAGGAAGGATTGTAGAATCTAATAGAGTATTTTTTTCTGGCTTATTTTTTCTATTTAAAATCATATAGACCCAAACAACTATCCCCGTAAGAATGATTGAAGGCAAATCGGGCGAGGGGGATATTGGCATTCCATACAAACTAATGGTTGGAAGGCACAGGAAGGAGAAAATTACTATGAACCAATCTTCAAACAAACCCCGTTCTTGCCAAATCCGAGTGAGACAAATTAGAAAATGTAGACTGGCTAATAGAAAGGCAAAGCCACTTGTAAGCGCTGCTGTTCTAGCCTCAAAAATCCCAGCGTTAAAGGGAGCCGCTAAGGCAAACCAAGACGAAGTAAAGCCAAAGC
>NZ_DATNPA010000629.1:0-8706 GCF_036703385.1 Allocoleopsis sp.
GTGATAGTCTGTGGAGCGAACGTAAGACCTCTTGCGCATGAGTCTATTGGGCAGTTGCGAAAAACCTCTCAGAGCAGTCGAAGAGGAAAGAAGCAGAAACCTAAATCGTGAGGTTTGGGAATCTCCCGGTAGAGTTCGTTAGAACGCGAGCGGGAGAGGATGTCAAGTGTAGCATGGCAATTACGCAGCGACTACTAATAGAAATGAGGTGTTTATGGGTCGTGCTTCAAAACTCAAGCAACAACGTCACCTTCAATCAGAACAGGGTACACACAGTACTCCCTCCAAACCTCAGTACCTCCTCTTTGAACCCAAAAGCAAGAATTACCTCGCGTCTTTAGAAGCGCTAGGAGGGATGCAACGGTTAGATTGGTGTCCTCATCCAGGGGGAGCCATGAAGTTTGCCACAGCCAGCCAAGCACAAGCTAAAGCCAAGCCGATTGTGAAATCCAGAGGGTACACCTTGCAAGTGATGGAACTGACTACAGAAGAAGACAAATTTCAAGTCAAGCCTGTTGCAGAGGTGAAGTCTTGAGTGTGTTTGTATTGTCTTGTCTTCTGCTGGCTGGAGAATTGAGTTCCAACCTGTAGCGTTTACGGCTGCGATTCAAACAAATCCAGGGGCAAATGACCGTACATTTCATTAATGCCGTCTTCGTAGGCAGACTGGCAAGATACTAATACTCCGCGATGGGTTCCTACGTAGGAATCGAGATAGCACAGGCCGCTTTTCGGGTTGAATTTGATATAAACTGACCCATCAATTGGCTCAAGGTCGCAGGGGGGTTGATAACCTAAAGCTTTGGCATAACTTTTGAGAGCAGATAAGCCTTGAGCCGCTGTATCCGCGCAAATCCCTAAGATTTGGTAATCCGAGTGTTCGGTGAGCAAAAGCAGCGCTTGACGGAGTAGGGCTTTTTCTGATTCCGAGTTCACAGATTTGTTTTCGATGCAGTTGAACGGCTTTAGAAGTTGTTGTGCTTCTTGAACAGTGAGAGGAGTTGAGTTTTGAGTAGGCATAGAAGCAAGGGGTAATGGGTAAGGCGGTAATGGGTCATGAACACTCTCAACCCATTACCAGTTAAGCAATAAAGGGGTCATTCGATTTTGGGTTTTGGATTTTGGATTGTCCCTACGGCTGAAAGTTAGGCGCTTGAGACCTTTTTGGTTTTTGGTCATCAAAACGGATTTTGTATCACACCCCTGCTTCTGGGCAAATTTTACCTGCCAAGGTTTACCCTAGAGAGTAATTTGGTAAACCTGATTCCTATGGTGTCCCTTGCCCGTAAAAACCTGCTCGAAGACATTCCTCGCTTCTTAGTCGCTCAAGCAGGAATTATGTTTGCAGTGAGTCTCGTGACCCTGCAAACGGGTATTTTTAATGGATTTACTCGCTCTACGGGGCAGTTAATTCATAATGCCGATGCTGATATTTGGGTGGCCTCAGAGAGTCAAGTCCAAATTGAACTGACGTTGCCAATTCCCCTATCCTATGTCCTTCAGGCTCGACAGGTGCCAGGTGTAGAGCTAGCTGAAGCATTGATTTTCAGTGGCGCAATGTGGCGTCGTTCCGGAAGCGAAATTGCATCGGTCAAAGTTGTGGGATTTGACCCCAATGGGCAATTGTTTACGCCAAAAAACCTTAAGAAAGGAAGTGTCAGTGCCCTGACAGAGCCTTACACGGCGATTATTGATAAGACGACCCTCGAATCTCTGGATATCAAAAGGATTGGTGATGTAGCTACTGTAAACTCTATACCCACACGAATTGTTGGCTTAACACAAGGCAACCGTGCCATTGTATCCAATCCTTTCCTCTTCACTTCTTTAAAGAGTGCCAATGTTTATCTAACATCTGGTCAGAAGTCTGATCTATCCTGCCAATTACCATCCGGTTCGCAGGAATTAGTCTGTACCAACACATCCACACGTTCCCCTCAATCGGGGACTCCGATTCAGCCTCCGCCCGTACCTGACAAGTTAGTTGCATCTGACTTGATTACTTACATCTTGATTAAAGCCAAGCCCGGTGAAAATTTACAGGCACTCAAGAAAAAACTAGAAGCAGCTTTGCCAAACACCCGTGCCTACACTCATGACGAGTTTATCCTGAAGAATCAAAACTATTGGCAGCAGAGAACGGGAGTTGGGTTTATTCTGGGTCTTGGTGCTGTTGTGGGCATCATTGTTGGTGTCATTATTGTGGGTCAAATTCTTTATTCCTCCGTCTCTGACCATCTCAAGGAGTTTGGCACCCTCAAGGCAATGGGGGCTTCGGATTGGACGGTATATGGTGTGATTATTGAACAGGCCATCTGGATGGCCATTCTGGGTTATCTTCCCAGTGTGGCTCTGTGTTATGGCGTAGCCACTTGGGCTTATGCGACTGAGGGTATTTTAATTTTAATTACTCCAGTCTCTGCGATCGCAGTTTTTGGGATAACGCTAGTGATGTGTGTTGGCTCAGCCATCTTTGCGATTCAAAAAGTCACCCGCCTTGATCCGGCAATGGTGTTCAAGGCGTGAGGAGTTATCTAATTTTGGATTTTGGATTTTAGATTTTGGATTGACTCTGTCATCTAAATTTTAGTGTCACTGATTGTTTGCAAACACGAAACAACTAACGACTAACAACTAATGTTGAGTGATGAGAGTTGGCCTGGTTTGCTAAATATTCAGCCAGTTGCCCTTCAACTTCATTCCGTACAATTTGGCGGTAATGGATGAAGTGTTCAATTAGGGCGCAGTTGCTCAGGTAAGGTACAAATACTCCTGGATTGCGCTGCATGATTGAGAAAAGTTGACGCCAAAACTGGAAGCGAGTGTTGCGCTTAATTCCTTGTCTCCAGAAGATGGTTAGCACGGCCTTCATTTCGACTAACTCCAGCATCCGGAATGGTACTTTATTCGGAGATGGCTTCATGTTCATGAAGTGCCGATAAACACGAGATAGATAGCGACTTGGTTCATACAGCTCCCAAAAACAGTTTACATACTCACGGGCAAGTTCTTCTGGCGATCGCGTCGGTACAAAGTTCATCAGTGCCATCTGGTGACCCTGGGTTTCCTTATTGTGTTCCATCAAGCGACCTTCCTTTTCCAACCGCTTCCATAAGGCTGTATTGGGCAGTGCATGGAGCATCCCAAACATGGCTTTAGGGATTGCCGTTGCTTCTACAAAATCAATGATGCGATCGCCTGCGCCAGATTTCTCACCATCAAAACCCAAGATAAACCCCGCCATCACACTCAATCCCGCCCGATTGATTTTCCCAACAGCTTCAATCAAAGAATGGCGTGTATTTTGGAATTTCTGAGTCAGGGATAGACTATCTGTGTCGGGTGTCTCAATCCCCAAGAACACAGCCGTAAAGTTGGCCTGAATCATCAAATCCAGCAATTCATCATCCTGCGCTAAGTCCACCGAGGCTTCCGTTGAGAGGCGGAAGGGGTAATCGTGTTGAGCCATCCACGGCCCCAATTCCCGCAGCAGTAGCTTCACATTGCGTTTGTTGCCGATGAAGTTGTCATCCACCATAAACACAGAACGCCGCCAGCCCAAGTCATAGAGAGTCTGCAACTCCGCGAGTAACTGCGCGGGAGTTTTGGTGCGGGGTTTGCGTCCATAGAGAACGATAATGTCGCAGAACTCACACTGGAACGGGCAGCCCCGCGAGAACTGTACCGACATTTCGGTGTAGGCTTTCAGATCCAGCAGGTCAAATCGAGGAATGGGTGTCGTTGTGACATCGGGCTTCTCACCGTTGGCGCGGATGACTCCTGAGGTTTCCCCTCGTTCTAGAGCCTCAACAAAAAGCGGTAGGGTAATTTCCCCTTCATCCAATACCAGAAAATCTACTCCTGCTTCCTGTGCTGCCTCAGGAACAGAGGTAACATACGGGCCACCTACGGCAACTAACTTACCGCGCCGCTTTGCCTCCCGAATCAGGTGCAGCATATCGGGTTTCTGGACAATCATGCCCGAAATAATCACCAAGTCGGCCCAAGCCCAATCCGCTTCTGTCTCAAACCGAACATTGCGGTCTACTAAGCGGAATTCCCAGGTTTGAGGCAAAATGGCGGCGACGGTAATTAGACCGAGAGGAGGAAGGGAAACTTTACGTCCAATCAGTTCTAGTGCTTTGTCAAATGACCAGAAGGAGGTGGGAAAGAGGGGATATAGAAGTAAAGTTTTCATACAATTTAGTTTTTATAGCGTTCCTATTTGGTTTGTGAACTTTACTTGTTTTAATTAACCATAGAGGCACTCCAGAACACGGAGAGAAGAGAGTTAAGAGGGTTTCATGACTTAATCAGGATTGCTATAGGGTTGTTAGTTATTAGTTGTTGGGAGTCATGCTGGGAGAACTGGCAATGAATCATCAACAACTAATAACTAGAAGGTTAATCTGACCGTTTAGACACTTTGGCTTTGAACCATGAGGTTCGTGGGTAGGGATTGGCGTAGGCTCTTGCCATAAAGATTGAGTGCGTTACCTCCCAACAGTAACGCTAGATGCTCTCGGTCATAGTCGGTAACGCTTGCGGCATCTTTGACACAGTTTTGCAGTACGCCGTCCCAGTGACCGTAGTCGCCTGAGAAGCAAGCTAAGCGCTTACCTACTTCCCCCATTGCTAGGTGCAGGTAACCAGGGCCTGGGTCGTCGGATTCAAATGATGTGAAGATTTGCCCGCGTTCAAAGTATTCTAAGGGGTCGCGGTGGCGGAGGTCGTAGTGTTCGTACAAGCTAGCATCCTCGATCTGAGTGGGGTCATGTTTGGCGTTCCACAACAGGTCAAAGAGGTTTTTTGCCTTACTGATGATGTTGATATTGTCTTTACCCCCCCTTTCCTGAATCATCAGCTTGGTGAATTCCATTAAGGATGGGCGATAGGGGTTCTTAGGGTCAAAGTCGCGGATACGCTTTTCCCAGTGTTCGTGGAAGGCGTGAGCGAGGTCGGGTAGCCAGCCACAACCGCCTTCTAGGAAACCCACCCTAAGTGTGGGGAATTGCTCAAATGCCCCATCAAAGACCATGCGTGCTAGGGCTAATTGTTGCTGGTTCCGTTGTACGAAGATATGGCTAAGGACAAAGGTTTCCATGTGATCCGCTATGCCACCCACCATGTAAGAACCGGGTCCGCCGTGAATGCCGAGGGCAATGTCTAAGTCTACGGCTGCCTGGAGGATGGGACGGAAGTCAGGATGGCTAATTGCCTTACAGGTGCGAATATCTGGGAACGCTTCAGGGGCTTTGGGATGGGGGATTGGCAGGTTTGGAGCAACGGCGACGCCAATCATGCCCAATTCGTTGACACAACGGTGCATTTCTGCTACCGCAGCGTCTACATCTTGTAGCGGTAGTACACCGATGGGTTTGAGGCGGTTATCGTAGCCCCGGCAATCATCGGCCATGTAGGTGTTGTAGGCACGGCAAAGTGCGATCGCCAAATCCTTATCGATAATGCTAGAGAAGATCAGATTGAGCGTGCCATAAATCACCTGGACATCAATGCCCTCCTGATCCATGTGTTCAATTCGCACGCGATTGAACATGGCACCCAAGGTTGTGTCTGGATGCAAGTTACGAAAGCCCCCTTTACCCAACCCTTGAGGTTGAGGGAACATGCGCATAAAGTCATTTTTCCCGGTTGCTGGATTGAAGTCTACGATTTTCGCCCGTTGGTCACCGAGACTATCAATCACTAGACCGATGCGATCGCGATACTCCGGTTCTATATAATCCCGCATTACCAGGGGATTTTCTAGCTTGTGGGCATCGGCATCGATCACTAACAAGCCTTGGTACATGAATACTCCTCAACTAATTCATTATGTTGGTGATCAATCGTCAATGGTTGGTCATTGTTGGAAGATGGCTAATTACCCATTACCCATTCCCAATACCTAAGCTTGCTGCTGGTGCTTGACATAAGTCCAAGCTTGACGGAAACCAAACCAATGGTCAAACGACCATGACATTGAAGCAAGGATGACCATACCTGGATACTTTCTAAAAGCTGGTTCATTCTTCTCAAAGAAAGCATGACCACCTAAAGCAAAAACTTGGGTTAGCACCAGGCAAATGAGTGTTAACCGCCAATCGTAAAACAGCAAGATTAAAGCTGCTATCGCCAGTAAGTTAGTGATGTGGTGCAGAATCTGGTTGATCGGATTCTGATGACTCGCAATAAAGTGGGCTTTAGCCTCCTGGAAATAGCTCAAATGAATTCTCCTACACCGCTTAACGCTTAGGACACTCTACCACCAGCGAAGTTGTAAATAACCTCGTTCCGGTTGGCTCAGTTCCTCTTGTGTCAGCCATTCCACCGACTTGTAGGTGCCAAACACATGATCCCACCAATCTACGGCCAAACCAAAATTGTGATGCCACATGCCGTACTTATGATGGACATAGTGAACGGGCATCTTCATCCAAAAGCACTTGGTCGGGTTTTCGTGCTGTAGCTGATGGGCATAGGCGGAAAACGCCGCAAAACTGACGCCTCCCAACAACCAACCGATTCCGGCATCCCAAGAGAAAAAAAACATCAAGCACATTACCACGAAGCTGCCTCTGACATAGTCTCGGAACTCCCACAGTACTCCCTGCCCCTCGTTGCGACGGTGGTGATCGCGGTGGCGTTCACCAATCCGAGGCGAGATATGCATCAAGCGATGCAGCCAGTATTCAACTAAACTCGCTAGAACAAATGCTAGAGCAAAGCAGGCAATTCCCACAGAAAGCTTTGCCAATGCGGTCATGAACTCTTTTCCTCACACTTTCTTCACAAAAACGTCTTTTGAACATTTTGACATCATCCTTAAGCCAGATGATGTAGCAACGTCAAACAAAATCCTCAGCGATCGGAGAATATTGGTGTTCTTCTGGTTTAATCGATATCTATCGCAATTTTAATGAATTGGTGTAAGACATAATGGCTAACGTATTGCTACCACTTTTGACAACGGTTGCTGAACAAGCTAGAGCGAACTTCGTGAAGAAAACTCGCCGAACATTGTCTGTACAAGAACAATTCTTACGTCGTTTATTGCAGGCTTATAAAATGACTGAATGGGGTCGCCTGTATGGATTGAAAGATATCAAAACCATTGACCAATTCCGAGAAAAAATTCCGGTTCTTCCTTACAGTAGCTATCAACCTTATACCGATCGCATTGCCCAAGGCGAAAAGAATATCTTAACACCCGATCCAGTTGTTTACTTCAACATGACAAGTGGCTCGACAAGCAGGGCAAAAATGATACCCATAACCCAGCGGTTTCAAAACTCCTTGGGATGGGCGAACCTGACCACTATCGGCTTTTTAGGTGAGGCGTTGCGATCGCGTGGGCTATCGTTCGGCAAATTGCTGATCACTAATTCACCCCAATTACTAGGGCGCACCAGTGGTGGCATCGATTACGGACCGGGCAGTACAGGTGTCCTCCGTATGGGCAAGTTCGTCTATGAACAACTCTTTGCCAACCCTTACGATACCCTAAAACCTGATGATAGTTTGGCACGCCACTATGTTTGCTTGCTATTTGCCCTGCGTGACCCGTTAATGCGAGGCATGGCAGCTAATTTTCCCATGCTCATCCTGCGAACTTGTACCTATTTAGAAGAGTACAGTGAAAACCTAATTCAGGATTTGGAAAGCGGAAAAATTGCTAATTGGCTCAAACTCGAACCCGAAATTCGCGCCCGATTAGAGAGACTTTTCAGTCCAGCACCCACCCGCGCCGCCCAACTGCGTGAAATCTTGAAGTCAGAAGGGCGGTTAACCCCCAAACTCGTCTGGCCGAAACTCTCCTACGTTGCTACGGCACGAGGCGGAACGTCGGATTTCTACTTTCAGCGATTCCCCAGCTACTTTGAGGATACACCTGGATTTGGAGCCGTTTATGCCTCAGCAGAAGGGACTTTTAGCATTTACCCTGACCTTAACAACGATGGCAGTATCCTGGCGATCGAGACAGGTTTTTTTGAATTTATTCCCGAAGACCAGTGGGAGGCAGAACACCCAAAAACTCTACTCGCGACTGAGGTTAAACCCGGAGAACATTACCGCATTCTGATGACCAACTATAGCGGTTTCTACCGTTACGATATCGGTGATGTTGTTGAGGTGTTGGGTTTCTACGAAACTGCTCCCCTACTCGTGTTTCGCTACCGTCGCGGAGGTCTACTCTCTTCGACTTCCGAGAAAACCACTGAGGCGCATGTTACAGCGGTGATGCAAGCTTTGCAACAAGAATTTGGCTTACCCCTAGAGGATTTTTGTATCACCTTATCGGAGAACGAGTTACCTGCTCGTTATCTGGTCAATATTGAAATTGCGCCCGATCGCACCCTGGAAAATCCCCAACTTTTCCTCCGTCGCTTTGACGATAAACTCAAGGAAATTCACCCCTACTACGAAGTCAAACGCCGCAATCTGGTGCCTTCCCCTTACCTACGGATTCTGGCAGCAGGAAGTTTTAGTATTGTGCGCCAGCGACAACTCAAGCGGGGAATCCCGGATTCACAGCTCAAATTTCCCCACATTAGCGAAGATCGGCAGTTTCTCGCTGGTTTAGTGGTAGAGCAGGAGGTGAAGTTGCTGAAAGAATAGACCTGTTGCTTGCATTCCAATCCTTGGGCAGGCGAGACCCCTAGCTCCACTAGCCCAAAGAACAACTGAATCATTGTTTGACTTTTG
>NZ_DATNPA010000630.1:0-2287 GCF_036703385.1 Allocoleopsis sp.
GAGGGATTTGACCATGAGCCTTGAGGTTGCCGTCTTTGTCGCAGTACGCCCAAGCGATGGAACCGGGATTCATGTCAATCCCAATGCATCCATAGTTGAGGGGCAGACTTTCTGGTTTTACAGGCAATGGAGTGAACTGTACGGCAACGCACCACTTCCCATCTTTACGGTAGAAGTGCCACGATTTAGCACCTGTTGCAGGAAGTCTATTAATATTTCGGTCAAAATTCCCAATTTCTGAAGAAACATACTTGCCGAATTTAGACTCTAGGAAACTGGGAACTCGAAACTTGATAGTATTGCCATCCCACTGACAAGCTTGATTTCCTTTAGTTTCGTCTTTAGAACCAACAATAAAGATTTGATGACGAGGAACCTTGACTTGGAGAGGGGCAGATTTCAGGTGTTCTATTTGTTTGATTAACTGATAATGCCTACGCTTTTTGTTGTGGAGTTGAAAGCGTAGATTGCGCCAATTAGTACTCCTAAACTGCAATGAGCAAGACAAGGGAAAACAACAACTTGTTTTACTGTTGCGCCAATTCTTTTTGGAGTAAAACTTGGCTGCATTTTTTAGTCTACGAGTGGTCTTATAGATCCACTTTTCAATCGATTTTAGCTTCCCCGTCAAGGTTTTGATATGGTTCGTCCTGCATTCAGTCGCCGAATCAACAAGCCCTTTAGAGAAGCTGATCACACCATTGGCATGACGCTTGGAGATACGATATGTGTGCTGAAGGTGGGTATTCCAACTTGACTTATTGAAAACTGATGAAGACAAGAGATGGCTAACTGACGCGCTCGCTGCTTTATGGAATATTGGAGCAAACGAAGCCAGAAACATCTCTAGATTGGTGAAACCTAAAGAGTTCATTTCGTCGGCTGGTGTAGGTAATCCTTTGCAGTAGGTGATAGTTGCCATGATCTATTATAACAGATATACCAAAATTTATTTACTCATTATTGAGATATTTTTTCGGGATTTTATACAGTTTTTGATTGAGATGAATCGTCTCATAAAAAACTTGTAAATTACAGGCATACAAAGAGATAATTCTAGAAATTTGGGTTACTGTTTTACACCCCAAAAGGTAGTAAGCGGCGGGGCGTACATACTGGCGTCGGGACTAGCTGATGGCTGGGCTACGTATTTTGCTAAATTCTCAATTTTGAGAATACGGTCGGTGTCCCGCACATAAAGCGGTACCATCGCCTCGCGCTCTAGCAGCAATTCAGGTAGGTTGATTCTAATCTCCTTACCACTGTGGAACAGCCTTCTGGCTGCTTTCTCGACCATCCGGGAAAGCTCTGCGCCAGTGCAGTTAAGAGTCTTACCCAAGAGAATTCTCCACTCAGATTCAGTTAAAGGGTCAGCTCCGTCTCGGTAGCGTAGGTCAAACCGCGCCAAGTGCAAATGGAGGATTTCCTTGCGCTCGATCGCTTGGGGAAAGCCTACATAGTAGATTTCATCAAAACGACCCACACGGGTTAATTCTGGCGGCAGCGCATCTAAACGGTTGAGGGTGGCAATCACAAAAGTCCTGCTAGTTTTCTCTTGCAGCCAAGTCAATAGTAGCCCCAGAACCTGTCTGGAATTTACGTCTTCAGCAATTTGAGAAGAACCAGGAAACAACTTATCAAATTCATCGAAGTAGACCACAGCAGGTGCTGCTGCTTCCACACGGGTCAAGAGCCGCTTCAGGTAAGATGCTCCCCCTGCTGAAATCGCTCCAGTGTCAACGCTAATCATTGGAAATCCCAACTCTTTGGCACAAAACTTAGAGACAAAGGTTTTACCAGTACCTGGTGGACCTACCAGCAACCATCCTTTTGGTAGGGGAAGACCAGAGGAGCGAGCTGCGCTGGTATAATCGCTTTTCACTCCAGTAATTCCTGCTTTTATTCGGTCTAAACCACCAAAGTCAGGGACGTTAGGTTGAGCAACAAACTGAAGGTCAAACGAGCGTAATCGCTCAATTTTATAGTCCAGCAACAGCTCGACAAGATGGGCATCCACTCCACCATTTCTCATTGAACTAATTCGCAAACCACTTTTTATTTCCTCAAGTGTCAGTCCCCCCGCAGATAGCGCCAGCTCTTCAACGAGTGCCTGGTTAATCGACAAGCCACCAAGTTGAGGGAGAAACTCAGTAAGCATTGAAACAATTTTGTCAAAGCCTGGTAAAGGATTCCAAACTTCTGAAATTAAACTTCCAAGTGAAGGAGGTAACTCTACTTCTTGCGTCCCCAAAAGTATCAAATATTTAGAATGATTAGTCCAATTATG
>NZ_DATNPA010000631.1:0-3326 GCF_036703385.1 Allocoleopsis sp.
TTGTGGTTTTAGCTTTATTGATTTACCTGACGCGCAAATCTGTTGTGCGGGTACGTGAGTTCTATGCCGATTTGCGTGCCTCTACCTGGGATAGTCAATCGGTTGCCATGTGGGTGGTTCACGAATTAGCGAAACCTCCAAAGAAACTGGACTTTTGGCAAAGAATCGACAAGAATCATCCAGATTGGGGCGTGCGTCAGCGCATTCTAGAAAACCCCAATCCACTATTACAAATGGGATTTTGGGACGCGTTTGCTACAGGCATGGCAACTATGATCCCATTTGCTAATTTTGTTGGTCTAGCTCAGATCACACGGCAGACAGTAGCCCCTTCATTGCGTCCCATGTTGGACATATTCACCTTTTTTGTGCCTGTCTTGCTCTCAGCAATAGTGATCATTTATGTTATCGGGTCTGGGACTTGGCGAACGACGTTTGCTGCCGTAGCTTGTGAGAAGTCGGTTCTTGGGATTAACAAACTGGGAATCGGATTAGCATTAGGTGTGGTTGTAGGACAGCAGATTTCGTTTGTAGGGGCTTCTAAATTTCTCTCCAATCCTCTTATCCTCTTACTTTGGGGTGGCTTGCTGATGATTAGTTTTACAGCCTTTTTTCAGTGGATGGCTGCAAGCGCGAAGGTATGGCTACCCATCGCTGCAATAAGTCAATCTCCTCGCATTTTCTATCGGTGGGGGATTGCGATCGCCAGTGGAATCTTTGCTAACCTATTCGTCAGTATGTTCAAGACATTCATAGCATGGAACAACCAATCTTCGGCTCATCTGGTCATAGCATTTAATCCGTTGATCTCACTAGCACTCATTGGTTTGTGGGCATATCCAATGTCATCCTGGTTTTGGCGCAAGCGGGTAGAGCGGCTTCCCGTTTCAGAATGGCTCTTTCTAGACAGCCCAACTCAGACTATACGCTTATCTCCGCAGGTTCAGCTAAACCCGACGTTACCCTTGATATGTGGTTTGGTGGGTGGACTGGTTGGTTATGCGTTAGTGTTCATCGGTGTTGCGCTAGATGGCAACATCCTCAAATTCATCTTTCCTCTATCAATATGCATTCAAGTGTTGGTCGCAGGGTTCGTTGCGGCTTGGATGAGACATTTAGGGAGTATACAGGGATTGTTTTCAGCATCTGTTGCAGCTTGTATTCTGTCCAGTAGTGTATCCAGTAGCCTATTTACTCACACACACTTTAGTCTGGCAGATACATTATTTTTGGTAACTGGGGTATTTAATAGCGGTGGGTTAGTTGCAGTTCCAACCGTACTGATCGCATCTGAGATAGCAAACTGGCTTCGCAACAGTAAACAGTTTGGTGTGTAAGGTAGAGGTAATTTGAGTATGGTTGCCAACTTCGTGAGGTTTAAGCTTAATAGAAGCGATCGGCTCTTCCGTACATTTCGAGAGTCAGTTGATCCTCCGGATTCAGTCCCAACGTCTGTCGAATTCCTTCGGGAAGCATAACCCGACCCAAATTATCGATAGTTAAAACCGTCATATTGACTTCCTCAACAGAGCTGCCTTTAGCTTAGCAAGCCGATAACATCGATGTTCACTCAGCACTTTACTCAAACGACACTTATGCCCGCACCCTCAACCAGCCAAACATCTCCTCGGCTGTAAGTTGCAGAGCAATCCCTTCAAGGCAAGGCAATACAGCATCTCCAGTAAACTCATCAGGTAGGCGATCGCAGCGATACACCAGCACCACTCGTTCATCTGGGTCTACCAGCCATCCCATCTGTCCACCATGCCGCAACGTATGTAAAATCTTGCGTGTCACCTTTGTTTGGTTTTGATCGGGTGACAGAATCTCAATCACCCAGGGTGGGGCAAACTCAAGTCCTGTACTGATAATTTCGCCATCATCATCCACTGGAATTTGCTCTGTGGCTACCACTACCAAGTCTGGAACAATTGATCGCCCTCCAAAGGTACACCGCAGTTCTGGCAATGCCTCATAGGTTGAAGTCGTCGCATTCATGGCAGATGCCAGACGCAGTTGCAATCGGCTGTGTTTTCCTCCTGGCATTGGCTTTTGCATTGCCTCTGAGTCAATGTATTCCCAGGCAGGCGACTCTTCAATAGCAGGTAGCTTTAAGAAGTCGTCTAGAGTCAGGAAACCTGGGACTGCAATCATGAGGCGCGATCGCTTTCGGATGGACACACTTAATTCTATCCGTTCCTTGAAGCGATGAGTATCTCTTACTCCGTGAGCTTGTTTTCGTCAAGCCAGTATCTGAAGTTGAGCAATTGGATGTACCCTATAAAATTAATAGATAAAACCGAAAAATAAATAATAAATAGTGTCTTTTTTGAAGTCTAATAAAACCTCATTGATTTAGTCCACGACTTTTATCCAACCCTTGTTCAGCCCCTGATAAACCTGTTCGACTAAATTTTTCTCTTCTGGGGATAGAGCCTTTTTAGAGAGGAGAGCCGACATAAATAAATGTTGGTCAATCCGAGTAATTTTGCGAAGACACATGATTCGATTCGCAAGGTGTTCAACGGGGAATTTGGGGAAGCAAACTTCAGCCTGTCTCATAGTCCCTTTTTCAAAAGCTCTGTAATTCTACTATCCGAGAAATTCCCTAGATCCTCAGTGATCGGGAGTTTTTGCTCTTGTGATGCGCCCCTGAAATGAAACGTGACAGCCTCTCTGTCACCCTGTGATGTGAATCACTAGCTGAGAATAATCTAGAATTTTACCAGTTCAACCCAGATGTTGCACGTTTCAAGGGAAAGCCAAATTGTAGTGTGTGTTAGCGTTGCGTCACCCACTTTTAGTCGAGATTTAGTGGGTTAGGCGTAGCCGTAACCCACCCTATACAAACTTTCAAGTCATACGTGACTTAACCCTCATCGATCAGTGTTTTCCAATACTTGGATGCCTGCAACTGGCTAAATCTGATCAATTGAGGATTTCCAAGTTCTATGGAAACCTTCGGCACCGAGGGTTTCACTTCCAAGGCTGCAAGGATTTGCCGTCCTAAAGCTCGTGCTAGAAGTGGCGGCACGGCATTGCCGACTTGTCGAAAACCATGCCATTTGGTGATGTGGAAGCGAAACCAGTCGGGGAATGAATGCAGTCGCGCTGCCTCTCGCACGGAAATCACTCTTGGGTAGTCGGGATGAATGGGACGAGGGGAGGTATAAGCGCCCCGATCTGAACCGGTTCCAGCTCTTAGGGTATGGCAAGGTTTTTGCCAATCCAGACGCCGCAATCGACTGATGGGTTCTAATTTCCCTGCTGGTGTCTCTTTAAAACGCTCAATGGATGTTTCCGTGTGCTGAGTTTGCATGGAACTG